>NZ_JAUHLI010000006.1:0-235599 GCF_036325985.1 Alkalimonas cellulosilytica | reverse complement strand
GCTCCACATTCTGCACATGGAATCTTGTCGCTCATCTCGAACCTTTGAGTGCATAACAGCTTAGTAGTTTGGAAAATCCCTTTTTTCCCCACGGGATTTTCCCTTCTATCTTTTTTCGATTTCATCAATCTAGCGAACTACCTGCGCCATATCAACAACTTCATAACGAAGGTGTAAATTATTTTTGCAAAAAGCAGGGATTTTCCCTGCAAGCAACTTGCTTACAATAAATTTACTGACCACTGTTTATTTATACATGCTTATTTTTGAGGTTCGTGCAATGGTTTCACCATTTCTTGATCACGTAGCAGAGTTTATGACGGTTCGTCGTTATGCCAGGCGAACTGTGGATACTTACATTTATTGGATCCGCTTTTACATCCTGTTTAGTAAAAAGCAGCACCCTGCCAAGCTGGGTGATGCTGATGTCGAGCTGTTTTTAAACTATTTAGCCAATCAGCGCCATGTAGCGCCTCGTACACAGGCAACGGCTTTAAATGCACTTAGTTTTTTGTACAGCAAGGTGCTGCAAAAGCCGCTGTCGCTTAACCTTGAGTTTAACCGCTCTCAGGTGAGTCCAAAGCTTCCGGTGGTACTTACCCGACCTGAGGTTGCAGCACTTTTACGGCTGATCGACCCAAAGTACAAATTAATTGCGCAACTGATGTATGGCAGCGGTTTGCGTTTAATGGAAGCTGTTCGGCTGCGGGTGCAGGACATCGATTACGATTACCTGTCGGTGATGGTGTGGCAGGGGAAAGGCAACAAAAACCGCCGGGTCACACTTGCGCCCGAATTGGTTACAAGCCTGAAGCAACAAACTCAGCATGTGATGCAGTATTTTCAGGCAGATCTGGCGAACCCTGACTATGCCGGTGTATGGCTTCCCTTTGCACTAGCACGCAAAAACCCGAGTGCTCCCAAGCAGCTAGGCTGGCATTACTTGTTTCCGTCGATAAAACTCAGCCTGGATCCAGAATCAAAAAGCATTCGTCGGCATCATCTGGATGAATCCTGTGTACGGCGTGAAATCAAAATCGCCGCCCGCAAAGCGGAAATTCGTAAAAATGTCACCTGCCACACCCTACGCCATTCGTTCGCCACCCATTTGCTCGAATCCGGTGCCGATATCCGTACCGTGCAGGAACAATTGGGCCATACCGATGTACGCACCACGCAAATTTATACCCATGTGCTTAATCGTGGTGCCAGCGGTGTGAAAAGCCCGTTGTCGCAGTTGCTGTAATTAAAAAAGGCGCCGCAGCGCCTTTAGTCATTTGAATAGCCAGCTTTAAAAACAATCCCTTGGTACCCGCACCCAGCCTTCCATCAGCACCCGGGCGCTGCGGCTCATGCTGGCTTTGGTGACGACCCAATCGTCGTTTTGCTGCTCGGCCGCGGCCCCTACTTTGAGCGTGCCGGAGGGATGGCCAAAGCGCACTGCATCCAGCTTGCCGCCCCCGGCGGCCAGGTTGACCAAAGTGCCTGGAATCGCAGCTGCGGTGCCAATGGCTACAGCCGCAGTGCCCATCATGGCGTGGTGCAGCTTGCCCATCGAAAGCGCTCGCACTAGCAAGTCGATATCGGCAGCATCGACCGCTTTGCCACTGGATGCGCTGTAGCTTTTTGGCGGTGCAACAAAGGCAATTTTCGGCGTATGCTGCCGGCTGGCGGCTTCGGCTATATCGCTGATAAGGCCCATCTGCCGTGCGCCATAGGCCCGAATGGTTTCAAAGCGCTGTAACATTTCAGCACTGCCATTAATGGCATCTTGAAGCTCGGTGCCATCAAAGCCCAGATCGGCGGCATTTAAAAAGATGGTCGGGATGCCGGCGTTGATAAAGGTGGCCGGGAAACTGCCTACTCCAGGTACCTCCAGCGTATCGACCAGATTGCCGGTTGGGAACATAGCTCCGGTGGCATCGGCCGGATCCGTAAAGTCGATCACCACTTCAGCCGCCGGGAAAGTTACCCCATCGAGCTCAAAGTGTCCGGTTTCCTGCACCTCGCCGTTGGTGATTGGCACATGCGCAATAATGGTTTTGCCAATATTGGCTTGCCAAATCCGCACCGTGCAAATGCCGTTTTGCGGAATACGGCTGGCATCCACCAAACCATTGCTGATGGCAAAAGAGCCAACCGCAGCGGTTAGATTGCCGCAGTTGCCGCTCCAGTCGATAAAGGCCTTGTCGATGGCGACCTGACCAAACAGGTAATCGACATCGTGCTCCGGCTGGCTGCTTTTGCTTAAAATCACCGTTTTGCTGGTGCTGGAGGTCGCCCCGCCCATACCATCGGTGTGTTTGCCGTACGGGTCCGGGCTGCCAATCACCCGCAGCAGCAGTGCATCCCGCGCCGGGCCAGGCACCCTCGCCTGCTCTGGCAAATCGTCCAGCTTAAAAAATACCCCTTTCGAGGTTCCGCCACGCATGTAGGTGGCTGGTATACGGATCTGTGGTTGAAACATGGTTGTCTCCATAAAACTGAACTACCGGGCGGAACCTTAGCGGTAGAGGGAACTAGCGCCACGCATGTAGGTGGCTGGAATTTTAATTTGTGGCGCTGTCATCATTTGTACTCACAGTTGATCTAACGAAACACTGGTCTGTTCACGTAGGTTGGAATGCCATGAAAAGTCGACACAGAATGTCTGAAGGAGCGCGCCAGCAGCGACTGAGTTGCTGTGGCGAGCTTTTCGTGACATTGCAACCGGAGCCCAACCAGGGCCCCGGTATACTGTTACGCAGTTCCTTCCAAAAAGTCCTTGGCAAAACGCTGCAGCACCCCACCGGCCTCGTAAATCGACACTTCTTCAGCGGTATCCAACCGGCAACGTACCGGTACGTCAACCCTGTCACCATTGGCGCGATGGATCACCAGCGTTAGCGTAGCCCCTGGAGTGCGCTCACCGCGCACATCGAAGGTCTCAGTGCCGTCAATTTCAAGAGTTTTGCGGGTCGTGCCCGGTTCAAACTCCAGCGGCAGCACACCCATCCCAATCAAATTAGTACGGTGAATGCGCTCAAAGCCTTCTGCAGCAATGGCTTCCACCCCAGCCAGCCGTACACCTTTGGCAGCCCAATCGCGCGACGAACCCTGGCCGTAATCGGCACCGGCAATGATGATCAGCGGCTGCTTGCGCTCCATGTAGGTTTCAATGGCTTCCCACATCCGGGTGACTTTGCCTTCCGGTTCAATCCGCGCCAGTGAGCCCTGCTTCACCTTGCCGTCTTCCACCACCATTTCGTTAAACAGCTTGGGGTTGGCAAAGGTAGCACGCTGGGCGGTCAGGTGATCACCGCGGTGGGTGGCGTAAGAGTTAAAGTCCTCCTCTGGCACCCCCATCTTGGCCAGGTACTCACCAGCAGCGCTGTCGAGCATAATGGCGTTCGAGGGCGATAAGTGATCGGTAGTGATGTTATCGCCAAGCACCGCCAAAGGCCGCATGCCGGATAAGCTGCGCTCACCTGCCAGCGCCCCTTCCCAATACGGAGGGCGGCGAATGTAAGTACTTTGCGGCCGCCAGTCGTACAAGGGGCTGATTTGCTCGCCGTAATCGACGCTTACATCAAACATCGGCTCATAGACTTTGCGGAACTGCTCGGGTTTGACCGCCGCTTTCACCGCAGCATCAATCTCGGCATCGCTTGGCCATATGTCTTTGAGCGTCACCGGCTTGCCTTCGCTGTCATGGCCCAGCACATCTTTTTCAATATCAAACCGAATGGTACCGGCAATGGCGTAAGCCACTACCAGAGGTGGTGAGGCCAAAAACGCTTGCTTGGCGTAAGGGTGGATCCGGCCATCGAAGTTGCGGTTGCCCGACAGCACGGCGGTGGCGTACAGATCGCGCTCTATTACTTCTTGCTGGATCACCGGATCTAAAGCGCCACTCATGCCGTTGCAGGTGGTGCAGGCAAAGCCGACAATGCCAAAGCCCTGCTGCTCCAGCTCGGGTAGCAAGCCGGCTTCTTCTAAGTACAGCTGCACCGCTTTGGAGCCAGGGGCCAGTGAGGTTTTAACCCAGGGCTTGCGGCTTAAGCCTTTTTGGTTGGCATTGCGGGCCAGCAAGCCGGCAGCAATCACATTACGCGGGTTGCTGGTGTTGGTGCAGCTGGTAATGGCAGCGATAATCACAGCGCCATCCGGCATCTTGCCTTCTTCCAGCTGATAGCTAGCTGCAATGCCACGCGCTGCCAGATCACTGGTGTTCAAGCGGGCATGCGGGTTGGAAGGCCCGGCCATGGTGCGGCCGACGCTGGATAAATCAAAGCGCAGCACCCGCTCGTACTGGGCGGTTTTTAAGCTGTCCGACCATAACCCTGTGGTTTTGGCATAGGTTTCAACCAGCTTGACCTGCTCCGGCTCACGGCCGGTCAGCGTCAGGTAATCCAGTGTTTGCTGATCGATGGAGAACATCGCCGCGGTAGCGCCGTACTCCGGCGTCATATTGGAAATGGTAGCCCTGTCGCCCAGACTCAGACTATCAGCCCCTTCGCCAAAGAATTCCAGGTAGCTGGACACCACTTTTTCTTTACGCAAAAACTCGGTCAGTGCCAGCACCAGATCGGTCGCCATCACGCCCGGCTGGGCTTTGCCTACCAGCTCGACGCCAATGATATCCGGCAGCCGCATCCAGGAGGCCCGGCCCAGCATCACGCTTTCTGCTTCGAGACCACCCACCCCAATGGCAATCACGCCAAGCGCATCGACATGGGGGGTATGGCTGTCGGTACCGACCAGCGTATCCGGGAAAGCCACGCCGTCTTTGGCGTGCACTACCGGCGACATCCGCTCCAGATTGATCTGGTGCATAATGCCGTTGCCAGGCGGAATTACATCCACGTTTTTAAAGGCTTTTTTGGTCCAGTTGATAAAGTGGAAGCGATCGTCGTTGCGCCGATCTTCAATGGCGCGGTTTTTGGCAAAAGCGTCTTTATCAAAACCGGCGTGCTCAACGGCCAGCGAGTGATCGACAATCAACTGGGTTGGCACCACAGGGTTCACTTTGGCCGGATCGCCGCCTTGCTCAGCAATGGCATCGCGCAGGCCGGCCAAATCGACCAGCGCGGTCTGGCCTAAAATATCGTGGCAGACCACCCGGGCCGGAAACCAGGGGAAGTCCAGCTCTTTTTTACGTTCAATCAACTGGCGCAGCGCATCGGTCAGCATGGCCGGATCGCAGCGGCGCACCAGGTTTTCAGCCAACACCCGCGAGGTGTATGGCAAGGTATCGTAGGCACCGGGCTGAATGGCTTCAACCGCCTCGCGGGCGTCGAAGTAGTCCAGTTGGGTGCCTGGCAGTGGTTTACGGTAATTGGTATTCATCAGCATGCCCAGTCGTAGTGGGTGAAAATTAGCCAGCGAAGGGGCTATCCTTGTCCTGGTCCTTCCCCTTCGCTGTGTTTGCCTAGCTGTTTACTTAGCTTTTTACAAAGCCTCGTACTTAGCGCTCAGCAATCGGCGGTACCGGCCGTGGTGCCGGGCCGGTGTAATCGGCGCTTGGGCGAATAATACGGTTGTTGGCACGTTGCTCTTTCACATGCGCTGTCCAGCCGGTGACCCGTGACATCACAAAAATCGGCGTAAACAACTTGGTCGGAATGCCCATAAAATGGTAAGCCGAAGCATGGAAGAAATCGGCGTTGCAGAACAGTTTCTTCTCGCGCCACATCACTTCTTCGCAGCGTACCGACACATCGTACAAACGGCTGTCGCCAAACTCAGCGGCCAGTTTTTCCGACCACTCTTTGATGATGGCATTGCGTGGATCTTTTTCACGGTAGACCGCATGGCCAAAGCCCATGATTTTCTCTTTGCGCTCCAGCATGCCCAGCAGGGTTTGCTCGGCTTCGTCCGGGTTTTGCATGGTTTCAATCAGTTCCATGGCCGCTTCGTTGGCACCGCCGTGCAGTGGGCCGCGCAAAGAGCCAATGGCGCCGGTGACGCAAGAATGAATATCCGACAAGGTCGAGGCACAAACACGAGCGGTAAAGGTCGAGGCATTGAACTCGTGCTCGGCATACAAAATTAACGAGGCATGCATCACTTTTTCATGCAGCGGGCTTGGCTTTTTATCGTGCAGCATATGCAGGAAGTGGGCACCGATGGAGTCGTCGTCGGTGTCGGTTTCTACCCGCACGCCATCGTGGCTGAAGCGGTACCAGTACACGACGATGGCCGGGAACAACGCCAGCATCCGCTCGATGTGCTGATCGGCCTCTGAAAAGTCCGCTTCGGTTTCCAGGTTGCCCAGCATCGAGCAGCCGGTACGCATAACATCCATCGGGTGGGCGCTGGCCGGAATGCGCTCCAGCACGTCTTTGAGTGCCTGTGGCAGCTTACGCAGTTGCTTTAACCGGGCTTTGTACTCGGCCAGTTGGCCGGCATTTGGCAACTCGCCATGGGCCAGCAGGTACGCCACTTCTTCAAACTCGGCCACAGCGGCCAGCTCAGAGATATCGTAGCCATAGTAGGTTAAACCGGAGCCGGATTGACCGACTGTACAAAGGGCGGTTTGTCCTGCTACTTGTCCGCGCAGACCTGCGCCACCTAAAGCTTTATCGACCATGATTGTTGTCCTCTTGTTCTGTTGATTTGAATAGGGTTCTGATTATTCGCTGCTTGCAAAGGCCGGCTGGCAATTCTGTTGGCACAGCCAGAGGATGTCTGACTGAGCGCTCGCGCGAAGGAGTTGCTATGGCGAGCACAACAGAGATTGGCAGACGGCCTATAACACGGCAACTACTTCTTTTGGCTAAACAACTGATCCAGCTTGTCTTCAAAGCTGTGGTAATTCAGAAAATCGTACAGCTCCATCCGGGTTTGCATGTCGTCGATCACCGCTTTCTGATCGCCCTGCTGCAAAATGTTTTCGTACACTTTTAATGCGGCCTTGTTCATGGCCCTAAAGGCACTCAGTGGATACAGCACCATGGCCACGCCGACACTGGCCAGCTCGTCTTTGTTGAACAAGGGCGTTTGGCCAAACTCGGTGATGTTGGCCAGTACCGGCACATCCAGCGCCTTGGTAAAGGCCTGGTACTGCTCCAGCGTGTGCACGGCTTCGGCAAAGATGGCATCTGCACCGGCGGCCTGGCAGGCCAGGGCCCGCTCAATGGCCGCATCCACACCTTGCTGCGCTAAGGCATCGGTGCGCGCCATAATAAAAAACTGCTCATCGCTGCGGGCATCGACCGCGGCTTTGACCCGGTCGACCATTTCGTCCAGCGACACGATTTCTTTGTTCGGCCGGTGACCACAGCGCTTTTGCGCCACCTGATCTTCAATATGAAAACCAGCAGCGCCGGCACGGGTCATTTCTTTCACGGTACGGGCAATGTTAAAAGCGCCGCCCCAGCCGGTATCGGCATCGACCAGGAGTGGCACTTCGGTCGCGCCGGTGATGCGGCGGATGTCTTCACAGACATCGTTCAAGGAAGTCATGCCCAAATCCGGCAAGCCAAAGGAGGCATTGGCGACACCGGCACCGGATAAATACAAGGCTTTATGACCCACCCGCTCGGCCATCATGGCGGTGTAGGCATTGATGGTGCCGACCAGTTGCAAAGGTTGATTGTCGACAATGGCCTGACGCAGCCGGGCTCCGGCGCTAAAATGAGTGCTCATGCTTGATTCCCCGTTAGTTGCAATTCAATGTTTCGCCGTGACGCGCCTATGTGGCGGCGCATCAGTAAATCGGCCAGTTCACCATCGCGGTTGGCAATGGCATGGATGATGGCTTTGTGTTCATCAAAGGCCCGCGACACCCGCGGCCCGTTCATGCCTAACTGCACCCGGTACATCCGGACCAGAAAGTATAGCTCATCACATAAAATGTTGATTAAGTATGGATTTTTGCTGCCAAGAATAATGCGGTAATGAAAATCCAGATCGCCCGCTTCCTGGTAGTAGCTCTCGCCTTCGCGCACCCGCTGGGTGCTGAGGTGCTGGTCGAGCAAGGCGCGCACTTCAGCAATTTCGGCATCGGTCATCTGCTCGGCGGCAAGTCGGCAGGCCAGGCCTTCCAGCTCTTCGCGCAATTGATAGAGCGATATCAGCCCTTCTTTCGAGAGCGTCACGACCCGGGCACCGGCATTGGGGATGCGCTCAATCAGATGGCAGCGCTCCAGCCGTGCCAGCGCTTCACGCAGAGGCGCCCGGCTTAAATCAAAGCGCCGCGCCAGTTCAGGCTCGCTGATTTTGCTGCCGGCCGGGATATCCCCTTCCACAATGGCGCGTTGTATTTCCAGCAGCACACGGTCGGCTGCTGTCACCGGCATCCGCCAGATTGGGCTTTGCGTTGTCATCAAATTGCCACACCATCCACGCTAAATTGTCGACAGATAAAAATGATAATGCAGTTTTAGTGGCTATTGTACCGATTGTCAAGCAAAGCAACCTAAAGATTGTCGACAATAACACCAAAGTTGTAGCCAGATCATGCCAGTTTCAGCTTTCTGCAGCCGACAGATGATCCCACCATCCGTTTCAAGTACAATAATCGCCCTTTACTCTTTGGCGACCCGCACCATGTCCAATGCAAAAACTTACCCCATCGTCACCCTGGCTGCTGGCCGGGAAAAAGCGTTAAAACGCCGTCATCCGTGGATCTTTTCCAAAGCGGTGCATGCAGTCAAAGGCACCCCCAACGCCGGTGATACCGTCGATGTGGTGAGCTTTGATCAAACCTGGCTGTGCCGGGCGGCCTATTCACCCAAGTCGCAAATCCGTTTACGGGTCTGGACAGAGCAACAAAGTGAAGCCATTGATCAGGCCTTTTTTGAAAAGCGCATTCAGCGGGCACAGGGCCTGCGCAGCCTCTGGTTTGCCGATCAGGATACCACTGGCTACCGGCTGGTGGCGGCCGAGTCCGATGACCTGCCAGGCATTATTATTGACCGTTTTGCCGATGTACTGGTCTGTCAGCTACTCTCAGCGGGTGCCGAGGCCAATCGCAAGCACCTGCTGGCTGCGCTAAAAGCGCTCTACCCCGGCTGCAGCATTTACGATCGCTCCGATGTCGAGGTGCGCAAAAAAGAAGGGCTGGAACTGAAATCCGGCTGGCTGCATCAGCCACTGCAAAGCACCGAAGTGATCATTCGTGAGCATGGCATGCACATATTGGTGGATGTGGCCGAGGGCCATAAAACCGGTTTTTACCTCGATCAGCGCGCCAATCGTCTGCGCCTGCGCCAGTTGGCCGCCGGCAAAACCGTGCTGAATTGCTTTAGCTACACCGGTACTTTTGGCGTGGCGGCTCTGCTTGGTGGTGCCACAGAGGTAATCAACGTCGATGCCTCTGAAAGCGCCCTCGCCTTGTCTGAGCGTCAATTAGCGTTAAATGGCCTGAAACCAGAGCAAGCCAGCCATGTGAAACAGGATGTGTTTAAGCTGCTGCGCCAGTACAAAGAAGAAGGCAAGCAGTTTGATCTGCTGATTCTGGACCCGCCGAAATTTGCCGACAACAAAGGCCAGTTGATGGGCGCCTGCCGTGGCTACAAAGACATCAACCGGGTGGCGATGCAGTTGGTAAAACCGGGCGGCTTGCTGCTGACTTTTTCCTGCTCCGGCCTGATGGAAGACAGCTTGTTCCAGAAAGTGGTGGCTGATGCGGCGTTGGACGCTGGTCGCGACTGTTTGTTTGTGGAGCGGATGCAGCAAGATGCCGATCACCCGGTCGCCAGCTTCTACCCGGAAGGTCACTACTTAAAAGGATTGATCTGCTACCTGCCTTAACCCCGTAATCAACCGCAGACACCCGCTAATTCCATACAAAATGCGGGTGTTTGTTGGCACTGCCTTTTGCTATGCTGCCATTCACTTAGTCATACAATTGTCACACAGGGATCTGCATGAAAACGCTGTTTTGTTCTTTATTGCTAGCCACCAGCCTGAGCGTCAGCGCCAGCTGGCAGCTCGATAACAACCAGTCACGGCTGGATTTTGTCTCTCTAAAAAATGATGTCGCTGCCGAAGTCCATCAATTTAGTCAGTTAAAAGGCCATTGGCAGGACGATGGTAGCCTGAGCATTGAAATTGCTGTGGCAGGGTTACAAACCCATATTCCAATCCGCGATGATCGCATGTGGCAGTATTTGTTCAAACTGGACGATTACCCACTGATTAGCGCCACCGGCACTGTCAGCCCGGATGCCATCGCCGATTTAGCCATTGGCAGCAGCAAAACAGTGCGGGTTCCCTTGCAATTGACCATCGTTGGTCAAACACAGCGGGTGCAAAGTGAAGTGCTGGTTACCCGGTTGGCTGAGAACAGCCTGCAAGTGAATACCCAAGCGCCTATTATGGTGAACGGGGATCAATTTGGTTTAACTGAAGGTTTAAACCGGCTGCGCGATCTGGCCGGGCTGCAAAATATCAACCCGATGGTGCCGGTCACTTTTACCGTGCGGTTTGAAAAGTAACTGCGTTACAAAACGAACGAAACTTACGAAACTGAAGACAGTTATGAAAAAATAGTGCAGCCCGGTTTATATCGGGCTGCCTTACTACAGACTAATTCATATCGATAAAAGCCAGCCCCAGCTGGTAGCTTTCCCCACTTTCCTGACCACAGCGCATCACTTTGGCGGTTGCATCCAGCGGTGGCACACTGTTATTGGCAGACTCCAGCCGGACCCGAATCAAGGTGCCCATTTCCAGCGGCTCATTGATATCGACCGACATGCCAGAGGCACTTAAATCCCGGCAAATGCCATCAATGGTGCGGCCTGCTTCCGGATCATTGATCAAAAGCTGTACATCGGCATTGACCATCATGCGGTAAAAATGGCGCTTATCGCTTTGGTTTAACATCACTACTCCCCCAGCTTGTCCTTGCTTAATGTGTTTGTACCTAACACATTAGTTATATAGCTTTAACGGATGCCTGTAAAGGCAGGATTGAAAACACCGGTAGATTTAAGCCTCAGGCTGCAGACGACTTCGCGTCACTGATGGCATTGAGCACCCGCTTGAGTGAAATCGGATAGGCCGTGCCTAAGGTTTGCGCGAACAGCGATACTTTCAACTCTTCTATCATCCAGCGGATCTCCGCCACAGGCTCAGGCAATACAGCAAGGGTTTTGTAATGGCCCAGCAATGCCTGATAAGCTTCTTCAGCGCGCTGGTAATCGTGCATCATCAACCGGTCGCGGTGCGGATCTATCGGTAGTTTCTCCAGCCGTTTCTCTATCGCTTTTAAATAGCGCAGAATATCCGCTAATCTGGCTGCGCCATGCTGGCTGACAAAGCCTTTAAACAGCAAGCTTGCCAGATGCTGTTTGACTTCACCCTGCGCCTGCACATGGGCTAAATCCACCTTGCCCTTTAAGCGCTTTTGGATCTGGTGACCGAGCGACAAAATTTGCTCCACCTGCAAGGCAATGGCCAACACCCGCTCGTTCAGCTCAGCCCGTACAGCCTCTTTGATGTGTTGAAATTGCTGTTGGTTGTGTGGAAAGTCCTGCTCTGCCAGCATGGCATCCACCGCCGCCGCAATGCAGTCGTCTATCAGCTCCAGCACCTTGCCAAAAGGATTAAAATAAAGCCCAAGCTTGGCCTTGTTCGGCAACGACTCCTGCAAGTATTTCACCGGCGATGGAATATTCAGCAATATCAAGCGGCGTAGACCAAGCAAGCTGGTTTGCCTGGCTAGAGCGGCATGGTCCAGCAGCTTAATGGCGACTGAGTCGCCCTCATCTACCAGCGCCGGATAGGCCTTTATCTCGTAACCCGCCTGCAGCTGCACGTACTCACTGGGTAACTGACCAAAGCTCCAGTCGGTCAGCTGTTGCTGCTCGATATCCGGCTCTGCCACCTCACTCAAAGTTTGCTGCACATCCCCCTGCAATTGCTGCTTTAACAGGGCCAGTGAACGCCCCTGCACCATCAGCTTGCCGCTGGCATCGACCACTTTAAAATTCATCTGCAAATGGGCAGGTAAACTGACCAGGTCCCAGGCATCATCCGGGATGGTGGTACCGGACATCCGTCGCAACTGAGCGGTCACCGCCTCCAGCAGCTTGCCCTGGCCAGGTTGCAGCACCTGCAGCAGAGCATCGGCGTAATTGGGTGCCGGTACAAATTGGCGGCGGTAATTTTTCGGCAGCGATTTAATGAGCGCCACCAGCAACTCATGCAACAGGCCCGGGATTAGCCAGTCAAAGCCTTGATCGTTGATTTGATTCAGCAGCGCCAGCGGGATCACCAGACTGACCCCATCGTCCGGCTCGCCCGGTGCAAAATGATAGCTCAGCGGCAACTTCAGATTGCCCTGGCTCCATACATCCGGGAACTGTCCTTCGCCAATGTCATCGGCAGCACGCTTTTTCAGGGCTTCGGGGTCAAAGTGCAAAAAGCGTTTGTCTTCTTTGCGTTTTTGCTGCCACCATTTGCTGAAATCAACGCGGTTATTGGCTGCCAGCGGCACGCGCGCGGCGTAAAACTGCACCAGATCCTCTTCATCCACCAGAATATCGCGGCGCCGGCTTTTATCTTCCAGCGCGATCACTTCATCCAGCAGCTTGCGATTGTGCGCCAAAAAGGCTTCCTGCTGTCCCAGCTCTTCATGCACCAGGGCTTCACGAATAAAGATCTGGTGGCAGGTCGCAGCATCGATGCTGCAGTACAGCACTGGCCGTTTGCCGACAATGATCACGCCATACAAACTGACTTGCTCAAAAGCAATAACAGCCCCGCGCTTTTTCTGCCAGTGCGGCTCGCTGTAG
Source organism: Alkalimonas cellulosilytica (assembly GCF_036325985.1). Classification (NCBI taxonomy): domain Bacteria; kingdom Pseudomonadati; phylum Pseudomonadota; class Gammaproteobacteria; genus Alkalimonas; species Alkalimonas cellulosilytica. The sequence continues at coordinate 222,871 of NZ_JAUHLI010000006.1, read as the reverse complement.
CTGCGGCTGACCAGGTGTTCGGCCAAAGGCTCCACCCAGTCCGGCTCTATTTTTGCCAGGCTGCGGGCGTAGAGTTTGGAGGTTTCCACCCATTCGGACGCCATCACCCATTTGGGTTTGCGTTTAAATAAGTGACTACCGGGAAAGGCATAAAAGCGGGTTTGCCGCGGCCCCAGATAATCGGCTTCGGCATCTTTGCAACCAATCTGCCCGAGCAAACCACTAAGCAGACTGCGGTGAATTTCGGCATAGCCTGCTGTGGCCTGATTGGCACGAAAACCAAGCTCCTGCATCAGTTGCGTCAGCTGATAGACCAGATCCTGCCACTCCCGCACCCGCAGGTAGTTGAGTAACTCGGTTTTGCACAGTTTGCGAAACTGATTGTTGCTCAATTCCTCCTGCTGCTGTTGCAAGTACTGCCAGAGCTTGAGGTAACTGACAAAGTCCGAGTCCTGATCGGCAAAGCGACTATGCAGCTCATCAGCTTTTTGCTGTTTATCCAGCGGCCGTTCGCGCGGATCCTGAATCGATAATGCTGCTACGATCACCACCACTTCACTCAGCGCCTGCTGTTTTGGCGCTTCGAGCAGCATGCGGCCAAGCCGGGGATCAATCGGCAAACGTGCCAATTGACGGCCAAGCTCGGTCATTTGCAACTGACCGGCTTTGCGTTTGGTTTCAACCGCTCCTAGCTCTTCCAGCAGCTTGATGCCATCGGTGACAAAACGGCTGTCGGGCCGCTGCAAAAACGGAAAAGCATCAATGCTGCCAAGACGCAAAGACAACATCTGCAAAATAACCGACGCTAAGTTGGTACGCAGGATCTCCGGATCGGTGTACTCCGGCCGGTTTAAAAAGTCCTCTTCACTGTAGAGCCGGATGCAAATACCAGCCGCAACCCGGCCACAACGGCCTTTGCGCTGATTGGCGCTGGCCTGGCTGATGGGTTCAATCGGCAGCTGCTGCACTTTCGAGCGGTAACTGTAACGGGAAATGCGGGCGGTACCGGGGTCAATCACATAGCGGATCCCCGGCACCGTCAATGAGGTTTCAGCCACATTGGTGGCCAGCACAATGCGCCGGCCCGGGTGCGATTGAAACACCCGGTTTTGTTCGCTGGCACTTAAACGCGAATACAGCGGCAGGATCTCGGTATGCGGCAGTTTCAGTTTTTCCAGCGCATCGGCGGTATCACGAATTTCACGCTCGCCGTTTAAAAACACCAGAATATCGCCCGGCGGCTCGCGGTACAGCTCCTCCACCGCATCGAACAGGTTTTGCAGCTGATCGCGATCTTTATCGTCCTGTTCAGCCTTCTCATCGAAAGGCCGGTAACGCACCTCCACCGGGTAAGTACGGCCCGAGACTTCAATCACCGGCGCATCATTAAAGTGTCTGGAAAAGCGCTGCGGATCGATGGTGGCCGACGTGATAATCACCTTCAAATCCCGCCGTTTTGGCAGCAACTGTTTCAGGTACCCCAGCAAAAAATCGATGTTCAGGCTGCGTTCGTGCGCCTCATCAATAATCAGGGTGTCGTACTGATTTAAGAAACGGTCCTGCTGCATTTCTGCCAGCAGCACCCCATCGGTCATCAGTTTAATGCGGGTCTGCTCGGAAGTATGATCGCCAAAGCGAATTTTAAAACCAACCTCTTTACCAGGCTCTACCCCCAGCTCTTCGGCAATGCGATTGCTGACACTGCGTGCAGCCAAACGCCGCGGCTGGGTGTGGCCTATCATACCGGCAACACCGCGCCCCAGCTCCAGGCAAATTTTCGGCAACTGGGTGGTTTTGCCCGAGCCGGTTTCACCGGCAATCACCACCAACTGGTGCTTAGCAATGGCCGCTTTGATGTCGTCTTTTTTTGCCACCACCGGCAGCTCGGCCGGATAGTTCAGTGACAGCACCTGGCTACCTCGTTGCTGGCGCAGGGCAACCGAGCGCTCCAGCTCCTGCGCTATCGTGGCCTGTGCTTTATTACGCTTTGTTTCATCGCTGATTTTTTTCAGACCATGCAGGCGCTTTTGCAAACGGAATTGATCTTTTTGCATGGCGAAACGAAGCTGCCGGTGCAGTTCGTGGAGCGACAATGGACTGGGAATGGACTTGGGTTCAGACAAAAAAACGCCCTCAGCAGAATAAGGGCGTTATGCTAGCAAGAAGCGCAAAGCGCTGCAATCAAACGGCTTTGCGATAATGCGAATTCATTTCCTTATCGATGGCAGCCAGAACATGGCTACGGCTGATGATACCAAGCAGATGGTTGTTGTCATCGACCACCGGATACAACTTGGGTTTCAGCTTAAGCATGGTTTGCGCCAAATCGATGATGCCATCGTACGCTTTTACCGACAACACCTCGGTTTGCATGATATCGCGCACATGCGCCACCTGCTGGTCGTGGTAGGTGGATTTTAGCATTAAGGCGAGACAATCCTGCTCGGATAAAAAACCGATCACCTTATTCTGCTCATCCACCACCGGCCCGCCGGTCTGGTTGCTGATGGTGAGCCGATCGGCTGCCAGCTCCACCGTCATATCCGCAGTAAAGGTCACCGGATGGTTGTTCATGTAATCGCCTACTTTCAGTAAGTCCATGTTTCCTCCTGAAGACACATTGCTTGCTTTAAGCCTAGCTTAAACTGGTAAAACTGCCGGATTTTAGTCAGCAAAAAACCACTGACTGCTGACTTTTTAGCCAGTTACTCGTCAGCAAAAATTGCCGTCAAGGCCGGTTGATTGCTACCAATCTTACCGCGGTACATACCTGGTGTGTTAAAAGACCAGCTAAGCTCGCCTTTGGCATCCACCACAATGACACCACCGGTGCCACCAACCGGCAGCAATACATCCTGGATCACGGCATCGGCAGCAGCTTTGGCGGAAACGCCCTGATACTTCACTCGGGCACAGATATCGGAAGCCACCTGGTAACGGATAAAGTACTCACCATGACCGGTGGCAGAAACGGCGCAGCTGCTGTTATCGGCATAATTTCCAGCTCCTATGATGGGTGCATCGCCAATCCGGCCATAGCGCTTGCCGGTCATGCCGCCGGTAGACGTTGCTGCCGCCAGATTGCCCTGACTATCAATGGCAACAGCCCCAACGGTGCCCATTTGCCAGTTTGGATCACGCACCATGTTAGCCTGGTGCGGCACCGCACCTTCAGCCGCTTTCATGCGCTTGAGCGCTTCATAGCGAAACTCGGTGTTAAAGTAACTGTTATCGACCTGCTCCAGGCCCTTCTCTGCAGCAAACTGCTCGGCACCGGCGCCGGATAACATCACATGCACCGACTCCGTCATCACCTTATGCGCCAGCAAAATAGGGTTCTTGACAGTACTGACCCCAGCCACAGCACCGGCATTTAAGGTCGCACCATCCATAATCGAAGCATCCAGTTCATGGCGTTCATCCCAGGTATAAACCGCCCCTTTACCAGCGTTGAACAGCGGATTGTCTTCTAAGATGGTGACCGCTTTGATGGCTGCTTCCAGGCTGGAGCCACCGGCTTGCAAAATAGCATAGCCCTGCTCCAGCGCCAGTCGCAGTCCGTCATGGTAAGCTTGTTCCTGTTCGGGTGATAAGTTAGCGCGTTCTATGGTGCCGGCACCGCCGTGGATCACCAGGCCAAGGGGGGTGTCTGCTGCCGCGGCTAAGCCGGTGCTGAGTGCAGAGGTTAAAGCAGCTGCCATCAATGTCTTACGCATCTTGTATGTCCTGTGGTTATCGAAGTGGTGGATAGGCTAGTTGTAACCGATCTCAGCAGCACTGACAAATTTGTGCGTTTGATGGCACTGGCTTTGCGGTAGATCAAAGCCAGCCTTGGGGTTCAGCGCTAGGATGGCGTGGTTCCTGGTATACCCAAGTAACCTCAAGATGCGAGTTTCAGAGCCTTTGGGCGCTTTCAATGCAAGGCACACTGGCGACGCAATGTCGACCACCTTGCTAGCCAGGGTAACATCGCAGTGGAAGCGCCCAGAGGCTCCCGAAGGGCGGGGTTAAAAGCGCTTTAAGCGGCGTTAGCTGTTGTCGATTTGGAACCACCAAACCTTCCAACAACTGCCTTGCCTAAAGCGCTTTTATCTCCCGCTGAAGCCTGCATCTTGAGGTCACTTGGGTATATCTCCAGACACCAACCTAGTCTGCTGACATTTTAAGCGCCGCTTGCCGGCGCTTTTTTTTGTCCGCATCGCGGCATAAGCTGCGACTGAAGCCGTGATGTCAGAAGAAACGACTGAAACTAAAAAACAACTGAAATCCGCGACGCCTGTCGGTCAGTGGGCTGTCGGCTATCGCATCATCGTACCAGCGGTGATCCAGGCCTAACCGGGTCATGCCACCGAAAAAGATCGGGGTGGCTACCGACACGCCAACCCCGGGATTCCATGCACTACCCGCCTGATAGGCCGGCCGGTTGCTGGTGGCTTCCTCCGGGCGCACGCCATAGTAATAATTCACCAGCCGGGCGTTGCTGTAATCCAGACTGACGTGCGGCTCAACAAAAACCGGGCCAAAGCGATGCTGGTAGCCAATGCGATTGCGTACTTCGTAGCCATCGGAGTTGCCGAGTACATCGTGCAGCCAGGATGTTTCCAGCCGGATATTCTGCCAGTCGTAACGCAGGCCAACACCCGCATCCATTGAGGTTTTGCGTTTTTGCATGCCTTCAAAGACCGGGCTTTTCGAGGCATCGGTACCGGCAAAGCGTGGGGCTATCCGCGCCGTTAGCGTCAAGCCGTCTTGTTGCAGCAACTCATAACTGATAAAAGGCCCATACACCGATAGGCGCTCGCCCCGGTACCCAATCACCGGAATGGGCACTATTCGTCTGCGGTAATCCTGATACAGCTCCTGATTCAGCCCCACCCCAATGCCATAGATAAAGCCACGTGGCTCAGGCCGGACGGTCTCGCTATCTGCATAGGCAGATGGCTGCCAAAACAGGCTCACAGCGATGAAGGTAGTACAAAGGGTGTAGCGGTATCTCATAAACGCCTCTCGTTACAGCACAGTTGGGTTTAATTGCCAGATGCTCCAGGTAAGTACCGTCGCAAAACCTACCCAACACAAATAGGGTACCAAAAGCAGAGCCGCCAGATTGCTGTGTCGTTTAAACCATAGCAGAGTGACCAGGATAGCCAGCCACAGCAATACAATCTCCGCCAGTGCCGCTGCCCCCAGGTACCAGGCAAAAAACAGCCAGCTCCAGAGCGCATTCAGCACCAGCTGAATACCATACAACTGCAAAGCTCTGCCCGTAACGACGATACGGTCACTGCGCCAAACCAGCCAGGCAGCCACCGCCATCAGGGTATACAGCACGGTCCAGGCAGGACCAAACAACCAGCCGGGTGGTGCCCAGCCCGGCAGTTCCAGTTGTTGGTAAAACGCCGGCGCATTGATAGAGCCCAGGCTTCCCAGCGCTGCCGCCAAAAAAGTAATCAACAGGATAACCAGCAAGCCACCGCTTTGCTGTAACTTTGTGTAAGGAGATGGTGCTATCATCATCACGCCATGGTATTTAAGTTATTGTTTCATAGTTAGGTTACGGCCAGAACAGTGCTTCGATCACTTTTCTTTATACCTTTCCCCGCTGCTGCCGGTACTGCTGTGGCGTAACACCTTGCTGGCGACGAAAGGCGCGACCAAAATTAGCCGGATCGGCATAACCCAGTAAGTAAGCAATCTGCTGAACCGCCAAACGGGTGTTCGTCAAATAATGACAGGCCATGTGCTGACGCCAATGCTCTACCAGCTGCTGATAACTGGTCTTCTCATCGGCCAGTCGCCGGCGTAAAGTACGACTGGACATGGCAAACTCACTGGCAACCTGCTCAATACCGGGTAAACGTCCTTTGGTGCGCGACAACATCTGCTGAATCAAACCAGCTGTACTTTGTTGTTGCTGCCAACGCTGCAATTCCTGCTCACATTGACTGGTCATTTGCGTTTTTAGCAACGGATCTGCCCAGGGCGACACAATATCCAAATCGTTTCGATCGATAATCAACCGATGCGTTGGTTGATCAAAAACAAGCGGACAAGGCAGAAATGCTTGATACAGAGAGCTGTAAGCCGGGCGAGGAAAGCCAAATTGCACCTGCAACAAGCGGTATTGATGACCGGAAACAAAATCAAGCATGGCATGCAACGCAACCGCAAAAGCCTCCACTACAAACTGACGAACCGCACCTAAAGGCTGCACTTCAGACAGGTTCAGATGCAGTTGCCTTTTGTGCAGCTGTATACTGAGGCTGAGTAAGGGGCTTCGCACTGCCGTGTACTGACAAATAAGCTCGAGTGCTTCCTGCAAATTACGGCTACTCATTGCCGCCAGCCCAAGCAGCCCGTGTGTGGTAATCGTCAGCTGGCTGCCAAGATAAAGCCCCAGTGCCGGCTCATTGCTCTCTTGGCAGCTGGACAAAATAATGCTTTGAAATTGCGACCAGCAGAGTGTCGCATTCGGCTGCTGAGCTGCATCGGCGGCCAGCCCGGCTTCAGCAAGCACGCTCACCGGGTCGCCCCCACGGCTTTGCACCAGATCCAACAGATTGCGCAAGTAATGACGAGGCAAGTGCACTTCATGGCTGTGGTTACTGATATTCATGGCCTTATTTGTCCATTGGCAGCTTGTTGTTTGCAGCTTAACCCAGCTTAGGTCATCCGACAGACTTTGTCCGCAAATGACCAGAAATTGGCTGCTAAGGCCATGTTAATACCATCATCCAGCGCCTATGCTGAGTTTAAAAAACACATCAAGGCAACGACTATGTGGAAGTACGCTAAATTTTGCCTATTTCATGTACTAACCCTGCCTTTTTTCATTGGCATCAGCCTGGGTGGGCTCTGGATGTCACTTGGCTTGGGTTGCATGCTGCTGGTCATAGTAGCAGGCGATTTGCTGGCCGGAGATGACACGACCGAGCCGGTCTATCATCATCACTGGCTGCTAAACGGGCTCTTGTATAGCTCTTTGCCATTGATCATGCTGTTATTTTTCAGTTTGTTATGGAGTGTATCCAGCCAGGATTTGTTCGGCTATGGCCAATGGATCCAGCAATGGAGCGGCTACGATGCGCTGGCGGCCCGGACACAAAATCAGTGGTGGCATTATCTGCCCCTGAGTGCTGGTGCCGCTTTGCTGATTGCCATGGTAGCTACCGTACCAGCGCACGAGTTGACCCATCGCACTTCCAACCGGCTTGCCATGTTGGTGGGCCGCTGGCTGCTGGCCTTTAGCTGGGATAGCTCTTTTTCCATCGAACATGTGTATGGCCATCATCGTTATGTTGGCACGACCCGAGATCCGGCTACAGCGCCACGTGGGCGAAATGTGTATGCTCATATCCTGTATGCGACTCTAGGTGGCAATATCAGTGCCTGGCAGATTGAGCAAACGCGCCTCGCCAGGCTTAAACAGCCAGTGCTGAGTTACCGCAACCGTTTCCTGCGTGGGGTTGCCATGTCGTTGTGCCTTTGCGTTCTGGCCTTTGCTCTGGCTGGCTGGCAAGGCTTATTGTTGTTCAGTCTGAGCGCTCTGCTGGCCAAAGCGACACTTGAGGTGGTGAACTACATCGAGCATTACGGGATTGAGCGGCCACTCAATCAGCCGGTTCAGCCTTACCATAGCTGGAACAGCACCAAACGCATCAGCAGCTGGGCCAGTTTTAACCTGACACGCCATTCCCACCACCATGCGCGGGCGCAACTGCCCTTTTATCAGTTAAAACCGTACCCGGAAGCACCCAAGCTGCCCACGGGTTACCTTGGCTCTATGCTGCTGGCGCTGATTCCACCGTGGTGGTTTCGTTTGATGACACCAAAACTGGCAGAATGGGATCAGCAATATGGCGAACATGGTACTGGGCGTTGAGCATACTTTTCGCTATGCTGTTGCTCCGGCCATCGATTCGAGTGCGTTATGCAAACAGCTTTACCCTTTTCACAGGCCTGTGAAAACAACAAAGGGCCAATTTTACAGATCCTGCGCCATGCCTTTGCCAAACGCCAACAGGTGCTGGAGATTGGCAGTGGCACCGGACAACACGCCGAATACTTTGCCTGTGAGTTGCCGCACCTGCATTGGCAGTGCAGCGATCAACCGGCCTATTTACCGGATCTGAATCGGCGCTTGCAGCAGGCAAAACGCCCTAATCTGCCTCCAGCTGTAGCACTGGATATTCGGGAGCACCATTGGCCTTACGCCAAAGTGGATGCGGTGTTTAGTGCCAATACCTTGCACATTATGAGTTGGGCGGTGGTACAACAGTTGTTTACCCGGCTGGATGAGCTCTGCCTGTCAGCTGCCAGCCTTTGTATTTATGGACCTTTTAATTACCAGGGGAAATTTACCAGTGCCAGCAATCAGGCTTTTGATCAAAGCTTAAGACTGCGTGACCCGGCCATGGGCATTCGTGATCAGGAAGCCGTAGTTGCACTAGCGACTCAGGCCGGTTTTGCATTAATGGCCGACCATGCCATGCCGGCCAATAACCGTTTGCTGCATTTTCAGCGTTAAGATAAAGGTTCTGAGTTTGCCGGCTGGCGAAATGGCAACCTGGCCTGCGCCTGACGTTGATAGAGCGCCAGCATATCCTCTTCCCCTTCAAAATAGCGGCCTATCGCATCTTTTAGCGGGCTATCCCGAAAGTGATAGCAACCATAACGCGTAACCGGTTCAAAGCCGCGTTGCAGCTTGTGCTCGCCCTGAGCGCCGGCGTCAAAGCGCTGTAAGCCCTGCTCAATGCAGTAGGCAATGCCGGCATAATAGCAGGCTTCAAAGTGCAGAAAATCCCATTCGGCTTCACAGCCCCAGTAACGGCCATACAGGGTGTCCGCTGAGCGGAAACACAAGGAAGCGGCTATCAGTTGCTGCTGCTGGTAGGCGGCAAAAATCACGATGCTATCGGCCAGTTGCTGGCCCCATTCGTGAAAGGTGGCTTCGGTCAGATAACCGGCATGGCCGGAGCGCTTTAAGTAGGTCCGTTGATAAAAATGGTACAGTTGCCGCCAGAGCGCCGCATCGGCATCGCCCCCATGGACGACGCAAAGCTCAACACCCGCATCCTGCACCCGCTGGCGCTCCTTGCGAATTTGTTTGCGCTTGCGTGAACTTAAACTTGCCAGAAAGTCATCAAAAAACGCGTAACCATAATTACGCCATTCAAACTGCACATCCTGCCGTGGCCAGTAGCCGGCAGCGGTTAGATGCTCGCGCTGCGCTTCATTGGGGTACAAACACTGAATGCTGCTCAGGCGCTGTTTTTTCATGCGCTGCTGCAAGGCATCGAGCATCAGCGCCATCAGCTCGGCCTGATCTTCACCCGCTAACACACCAAAACGCGGCCCTTCGGCCGGGGTAAAAGGAATGGCCAGCACCAGCTTGGGGAAAAAATCCAGGCCATAGCGCTGATAGGCTTCAACAATGGCCCAGTCAAACAGGTATTCGCCATAGGAGTGTTGCTTCAGATAGGCCGGCACGGCTGCAACTAATTGCTCACCTTGCCAGATGGTCAGATGACTGGCCTGCCAGCCAGTACCTGGCCCAACACTGCCGCCACTTTCAAGCGCCTGCAAAAAATCATACCGGGTAAAGGGGTAATCCGTTGAAAACAAAGCATTCCAGCTATCGGCAGGCACCGTTTGCAAGGTGTCTATCCATTCAATGCGTCTACTGGCGGTCATTGGCTATCCTCTGCAAAGCCTGTCAGAGCTGGCGCAGCGGCCACCACCGACAGGTTATGCGTAACTTTAATGCGCAGTATTTTTGCCATACTGGCGCAGTCTGGCGCTTCGGTCAAGCAGCAAAAAACAGGTCTGGCTTTGCATCCGCTTTTGTCTATCGGTCTGTCATGCTGTTACACTAGCAGCAGAAAAAAATCGCCAGCCCAAAGCTGCCAGCCAAGAGCCATGATTGCTTATGTCTTTTTATTTCTACGATTTTGAAACCTGGGGTGCCGATCCCAAACGTGACCGCCCGGCCCAGTTTGCCGGTATTCGCACCGATGACGAGCTCACTATTGTTGGCAAACCGGATGTCTGGTATTGCCAGTTGGCTCCCGACTACCTGCCGCACCCACAAGCTGCGCTGATCACCGGTCTGACCCCGCAACTCTGTCAGCAACGCGGCCTGCCGGAAACCGAGTTTATCGGAAAAATTCTTGAGCGTTTCAGTGAGCCAGACAGTTGTGTGCTTGGTTACAACAGTATCCGCTTTGATGATGAAGTCACCCGCCACAGTCTGTACCGCAACTTTTATGAGCCTTATGGCCGCGAGTGGCAACAGGGCAACAGCCGCTGGGATTTGCTGGATGTGGTGCGGGCTTGCTATGCGCTGCGCCCGGAAGGCATTGAATGGCCGTTAAAAGACGACGGCACGCCCAGCTTTAAACTGGAAGATCTTGCCAAGGCCAATCAGTTGGCGCATGAACAGGCGCACGATGCACTGTCCGATGTCTATGCCACCATAGCGTTGGCTAAACTTGTGCGTGACAAACAGCCGCGTTTGTTTCAGTTCTTGTTTGAGCACCGAAAAAAACAGGCTCTTGGCAAGTACATCAACCTGGCCAATCAAACCCCTTTGGTGCATGTGTCCGGTAAATTCCCGGCCAGCCAGGGCTGTGTCAGTTGGGTGGTGCCATTAGCGTTTCATCCAACCAACAAAAATGCGCTGATAGCCTGGAATTTGCAGGCCGATCCAAGCCCGCTGCTGGAGCTCGATTGCGACCAGCTGCGCGAGAAGCTTTATACCAAAAGCGCTGATTTAGCCGAAGGCGAAGAGCGACTGGGCCTGAAACTGATTCACCTGAACAAATGCCCGGTGCTGGCCCCTGCGAAAACCCTATCAGAGCAGCGGGCCGATGCCCTGGGTATTGATCGCAGTAAATGCCGTGCACATTTAAACTGGTTGCTGGCCAACCCAGAGGTGCAGCAAAAAGTACAGCAGGTGTTTGCCCAAGCCGAAGCATTTCCGCAAGAAACCAATCCGGATTATCAGCTCTATCAGGGCTTTTTGGCCGACGACGACAAGCAAAAAATGGCGCAACTGCATCAGCTCAGCCCGCAGCAGCTGGAGGTGCAAGCCCCGCTGTTCAGCGATGATCGCCTGAATCAATTGCTGTTTCGCTACCGGGCGCGTAACTATCCGGCCAGCTTAAATGAACAAGACATGCTGCAATGGCAGCAGTATTGTGTGGATCGTTTAACCGATGGGCTGGATGATCCGCCACTGACACTGGAGGCTTTTCATCAGCAACTGGAGTTGGCGGCACAACAGCATCAGCACGATGAGCGGGCGATGCGGATTTTAAAAGCTTTGTACCATTACGCAGAGCAGTTGTAGTTCAGAGTTGCTTTTGAAGATGGCAGCGAGGTCTGACCCCGCTGCCTCAGACCATTACAGCGGTTGATCTTTCTCTGCCAGTTTGCGCAGATTTTCGTGAATTTTAAACAGTACAATTAATAATTCACACCAAATCCGTACCCCGATGGCACCAAAAATCAGAATACCCAAACCAGCAAAGAAGCTGGTGGTAAACATAGTCCCCAGGCCACTCAGAACAACCCCAACCAATAGCAGCCAATAAACAAAGGTGATAATTTTAGGTGTGAGCATCGAATCAAAGAATAAAACCTGATTCATCCGTAATTCCTTCTGTTGTTATTGTTTCAGTATGGCTTCATGGCAGACTGCCCAAAAAGCACTTACTAACCTTATGACAACACGAATAAAAAGCAAGCCCCTTGCATTCACTTTTGCTCTACGTATACTAACAACCACTTGTCGGAGTGCCCTGACGATTGCCATGCAATCGAAAGAGCTGAGATCGCTGATGCGAGATCCGTGGAACCTGATTCAGGCTAATACCTGCGAAGGGAACAAGATGCGCCGCCTCGTCCAGTCGTTTTGGACCCCATCGGCTGCGCCAGGTGCATGCTGTGGAATTATCGGCCCACTGCCCCGCCTTTGTTCACCCACTCCAGACAAGCAACCTCAACCGTTATCGGAACCAAGGAGCTTGCTATGTCAGAGAATTCAACCCCAGTATCCAAGCGCGAATTACGCGCCCGCGCCCAGGCTTATATTCGTCAGTTGCAGGGCGAAACCTTTCCCAACTCAGTTCGGCGGTATTTACAGGGCGAACGCCCGGATATCAAGGTGCCGGTCCGTTCTATCCAACTGCATCCGACCAAACACAAAGATGGCAGCTTAAGCGACAACCCACCGCTCAATGTGTACGACAGCTCCGGCCCTTATGGCGATCCTGAGCAAAAGCTGGATGTATTGAAAGGACTGCCTAAGCTCCGGCTGGATTGGATCACAGAGCGCGCGGATGTGGAAGCTTCTCCGGTACCGCCTTACCAGGAAATTGCGCTGGATGAATGGCACACCGAATTTTCGCATCAGCCATTGCGCGCCAAAGCCGGCAAAACAGTGACCCAGTTGCACTACGCCAGAGCCGGTATTATCACGCCGGAGATGGAGTTTATTGCCTTGCGCGAGAACATGGGCCGCTCAGAACAAGCACAGGATGATGGCATGCGCCGGCACAGCGGCAACAGTTTTGGCGCCCGCACGCCCAAGGTGATAACTGCGGAGTTTGTGCGGCAGGAAGTCGCTGCAGGCAGGGCCATTATTCCGGCCAACATCAATCACCCGGAAGCCGAGCCAATGATCATTGGCCGCAACTTCAAAGTGAAAGTCAACGCCAATATCGGCAATTCCTCGGTCACCTCCAGCATTGAAGAAGAAGTTGAAAAGCTGGTCTGGGCCACCCGTTGGGGTGCCGATACGGTGATGGATCTCTCCACCGGCCGGCGTATTCACCAAACCCGCGACTGGATTTTGCGCAACAGCCCGGTACCGATTGGCACAGTACCGATTTATCAGGCGCTGGAAAAAGTCAAAGGCGATGTCAGTCAGCTGAGCTGGCAGGTGTTTAAAGACACCCTGCTGGAGCAGGCCGAGCAAGGAGTGGATTACTTCACCATTCATGCCGGTGTGCTCAAAGAATACGTTGGCCTGACCGCCAACCGGGTCACTGGTATCGTCTCGCGCGGTGGCGCCATCATGGCGCAGTGGTGCCGCATCTTTAACCGGCAAAGTTTTTTGTACGAGCATTTCGAAGAGATCTGTCAGCTGTGTGCGGCCTACGATATTTCGCTGTCGCTTGGCGATGGCCTGCGCCCTGGCAGCATTGCCGATGCCAACGACGAAGCCCAGTTTGCCGAGCTTCGTACCCTGGGTGAGCTGACCCAAATCGCCTGGCGCTACGATGTGCAGGTGATGATTGAAGGCCCGGGCCATGTGCCGATGCAGCTGATTGAAGAAAACATGACCGAGCAGCTCAAGCACTGCCATGAGGCACCTTTTTATACCTTAGGGCCGCTGACCACCGACATCGCCCCTGGCTACGACCATATCACGTCCGGCATCGGGGCTGCGATGATTGGCTGGTATGGCTGCGCCATGCTCTGCTACGTCACGCCCAAAGAGCATCTGGGCTTGCCGAACAAGGAAGACGTCAAGCAAGGCTTGATTGCCTACACCATTGCTGCCCATGCCGCCGACCTGGCCAAAGGCCACCCGGCGGCGCAACTGCGGGATAATGCCCTATCCAAGGCCCGCTATGAGTTTCGCTGGGTCGATCAATACAACCTGGCACTGGATCCCTTCACGGCCAAAGCCTACCACGATGAAACGCTGGGTCACGAAGGGGCGGACAGCGAAGAGTTCTGCTCCATGTGTGGGCCTAAATTCTGCTCGATGCGACTGAATCAACAAATTGCAGAAGAGTCCGCAAGTCAAAGCAGCACCACGGAGTTGGCCGATGCAAGCAGCTAATACTTCGTTAGCCCGTCCTCAGCCGGCAGCAGCACTGCAGCCGGCTAAACCCCTGGTCTGGAGCATTGCTGCCTCAGACTCCGGGGGTGGCGCAGGCATCCAGGCCGATGTGCTGACTTTGCAGGATCTTGGCTGTCATGCCTGCACCGCTATCACCGCCATTACAGCGCAGAACTCGCTTGCTGTGCAGGCGCTGGAGCCGGTTTCAAATAAAATGTTACAGGCTCAGCTGGACGCCTTGAACAGTGACTTACCAGCGCGGACGATTAAAATAGGTTTGCTGCCAACAGCTGAAATGATTTGGCAGCTGGCCGACTGGCTGCAGCAGTACAAACAACAGCACCCGGTACTGGTGGTGGCCGATCCAGTGCTTGGCAGCAGTGCAGGTCAACACTGGCACAATGAGCCCCTGCTGGATGCCTGGCGGGCCTTGCTACCAATGATTGATGTGTTAACCCCCAATCTACCGGAACTGGGCTTGCTCAGTGGCCGGCCTCATCACAGCATCAATGAGCAGGTCGCACTGCTGCAAGCACTGGGGGCTTCGTCTGTACTGGTGAAAGGCGGCCATGCCAGCCAGTCATCAGAAGTAACAGACCTGCTTTACCAGCATAGTGATGTCAGTTCTTTTAGCAGCAAACGGCTGCATACGCCACATCAACACGGTACCGGCTGCACCCTGGCCAGTGCCCTGGCTGCTGTCTTGGCGCATGGTTACCCGCTGGATGATGCGCTGGTGTTGGCCCGGGCGTATTTACAGGCGGCACTGGAGCAAGGCTATGCCACCGGCGCAGGCCCCGGTACCCTGGCGAAGCCAGGCTGGCCCAGCAGGCAAAGTGACCTGCCACGAGTTACCCGTGCCAACTGGCCAAAAGCACCGGCAGAGCCTTTTGCCGGTATCAGCCAACCGCTTGGTATCTATCCGGTGGTGGACTCCATCGAGCTGCTGCAACAGTTGCTACCGGAGCAGCCGGGCTGCATCCAACTGAGGATCAAGCTCGGCAGTGCCGCAGAAATAAGCGCTGAAATTGCTGAAGCTGTCGCGCTGTGCCGCAAATTTCAGGTACGGCTCTTTATCAATGATCACTGGCAACTGGCCATTGAGCATGGTGCATACGGTGTGCATTTAGGCCAGCAAGATGTTGCCCAGGCAGACTTGGCAGCAATTCAGCATGCCGGGCTTCGGCTGGGCATATCCAGCCATGGCCCTTTTGAGCTGGCCAGCGCCTTGCAATTGCGCCCGTCCTATGTCGCTTTGGGCCATGTCTTTCCAACCCAAACCAAACAGATGCCATCCCAGCCACAAGGTCTGCGCAAGCTGGCTTTATCTGTCCCTTTGTGCGATGGCACTCCAACGGTGGCTATTGGCGGTATTGATCAGCACAGCTTTGCCAAAGTCTGTGCCTGCAAGGTGCATGGCGTAGCCATGGTCAGCGCCATTACCAAAGCAGAGCAGCCCGCCGCCAGCCTGCGCCACTTTAAACAGTTATGGGAGCAGCATTATGCATATCACCGTTAATCAGCAACCAAAACAGGTTGCTGAGCCTTGCAGCTTACTGCAGCTGGTGGAGCAACTGGCACTGAACCCTAATGGGCTGGCACTGGCGGTGAATCACACCGTTATTGCCAAAGGAGCATGGGCCAGCACCTTTCTTGCGCCTGAGGATCAGGTGGCCGCTTTTCAAATCGTAACCGGAGGCTAAGATGCTTACCCTGGATGGCGTGCAATTAGACAGTGCTTTGCTGCTGGGAACCGGCAAGTTTGCCAGTGCCGGGCAATTGATAGCAGCAGTCAAG
This sequence comes from Alkalimonas cellulosilytica, assembly GCF_036325985.1. Lineage (NCBI taxonomy): Bacteria > Pseudomonadati > Pseudomonadota > Gammaproteobacteria > Alkalimonas > Alkalimonas cellulosilytica. The sequence continues at coordinate 207,222 of NZ_JAUHLI010000006.1, read as the reverse complement.
GCATCAGGGACTGAACTGGTCACTTTGGCAATGAAACGGCTGGATCTGCAGCATCAAACCGATGATATCCTGGCGCCCCTGCAACAGCTCGGCGTTCGGCTACTGCCCAATACCTCTGGCGCTAAAAACGCCAGCGAGGCTATCTTTGCTGCCGAACTGGCACGGGAAGCACTTGGTACCCACTGGCTGAAACTGGAAATTCACCCGGATCCGCGCTATTTGCTGCCGGATCCGATTGAGACCCTGCAAGCTGCTCAGGAACTGGTAAAGCGCGGTTTTGTGGTATTGCCCTACTGCCCGGCCGATCCGGTACTCTGCAAACGGTTAGAAGAGGCAGGCTGCGCTGCCGTGATGCCATTGGGTGCGCCAATTGGCTCCAATCAGGGCTTGCAGACACAGGCGATGCTGGAAATTATTATTGAGCAGGCCGGCGTGCCGGTCATTATTGATGCCGGGCTGGGCGCACCATCCCATGCCTGTCAGGCATTGGAGCTGGGTGCCAGTGCCGTGCTGGTCAATACCGCCATTGCCAGTGCGGCTGATCCCGTGGCGATGGCAACCAGCTTTCGACTGGCTTGTCAGGCCGGTGTCCATGCCAGGCAAAGCGGTCTGGCAGTCGCTTGTACCCAGGCGCAGGCATCCAGCCCGCTGACCCGCTTTTTGGAGACCTTATGACGGCCGGCTTCTTTGAGCTTTGGCAGCAGCAAAGCTGGGAGCACCAGCTGCTTCAAAGCCGCAGCTACACACTGGCACAGGCTAAACAGGCACTCAACAAAGCCCGGCTTAGCCTGCACGACTTTCAGGCATTGCTATCGCCCGCGGCCGAACCCCTGCTGCCGGCAATGGCAGCCAAAGCCCAGCAACTGACACGACAACGTTTTGGCTGCACCCAGCAACTGTTTGCACCATTGTATTTATCCAACCTCTGTGCCAATGAATGCAGTTACTGCGGCTTTTCCATGAGCCAAAAAGTAAAACGCCGGGTGCTTACTGCAGAAGAAGTTGAGATAGAGTGCCAGGCACTGCGCAAGTTAGGGATTGATCAGGTACTGATAGTCACCGGCGAACACGAGCGCAAAGTGGGCATGCCCTACTTCCGGCAGGTATTGCCTGTGGTCCGGCGCTATTTTAGTAGCCTGATGCTGGAAGTGCAGCCCTTGCCTGAAGCCGACTACCGTGAACTGCGCCAGCTGGGAGTCGATGCAGTGATGGTGTATCAGGAAACCTATCAGCAAGCTGCTTATCAACGTTATCACCTGAAAGGTCAAAAGGCCGATATAGAGTGGCGGCTGGATTGCCCGGACCGGCTGGGTAAAGCCGGCCTTGATAAAATTGGGCTTGGAGTGCTGTTTGGTCTGTCCGACTGGCGCACCGATGCCACTTTTTTGGCGATGCACTTACTGTACCTGCAGCAGCTGTACTGGCAAAGCCGTTATTCACTGTCGGTCCCCAGGATCCGACCATGCAGCGGTGGCATCGAGGTGCCCCACCCGCTTAGTGATAAACATCTGGTGCAGCTGGTCTGCGCCTTTCGGTTGCTGTCGCCCAGCCTGGAGATCAGTTTATCCACCCGCGAGCGGGCCGAGCTGCGCGATCAACTGGTGCCCATCGCCATCACCAGCAGCAGTGCCGGCTCCAGCACCCGCCCCGGTGGTTATGCAGTGGATCCTGAAGCACTGGAGCAATTTAGCATTGACGACAACCGCAGCCCCAAAGTCTACCAACAACGCTTACAACAACTGGGGCTAGCGCCAGTATTAAAAGACTGGGAGCCTTACTTGGGGCGTCAGTTTTTCCCATGATTACATCGCAAAGGATCCAAATGACAGCCGCCCATAAGCTTTCATTGAGTTGATTTATTGATTTTTTACAAAGTAGCGACCTGAACTGCTAAGATTATTTGAAAAATTATGTATTTTCAGTGGTCAGCTAAATTCAAATTTTCCTCTGAAGATTTAGATATCCCATGCAGCATATCAGGAGCAGATCATGGATATTTTGAAGCGAAATAATGTGCAGCTGAGTGGTTCCGTTGAACACCCCACGATTATCTATGCCCATGGTTTCGGCTGTAGTCAGGCTATGTGGCACCAAGTAACACCGGCATTTGAACACCGCAGTAAACAAATCTTGTTTGACTATGTTGGTAGTGGCCAGTCTGATATCAGCGCTTATCGCTTTTCCCGCTATGCCACTTTAGATGGTTATGCTCAGGATGTACTGGATATTTGCGATGCCCTGAATTTAACGCAGGATGTAATTTTTATTGGTCACTCGGTAAGTTGCAGCATAGGTGTCCTCGCTGCCAATCAACGGCCGGGCTTGTTTAAAGCAATGGTGATGTTAGGCCCCTCACCCTGTTTTCTGAATATGCCACCTGATTATAAAGGCGGTTTTGAACGTCAGGATCTGGAAGGGTTGCTCAGTTTAATGGACCAAAATTATTTAGGATGGGCCAGTTATCTAGCGCCAGTGGTGGCTGGTGCTGAAGCAGATCCCACCATTACCGGCCAACTATCCGAGAGTTTTTGTTCCACTGATCCCGTTATTACCAGACAGTTTGCAGAGGCCACTTTTTTTGCAGATAACAGAGCAGATTTTGCCCGGTTGCAAGTGCCCACGTTGATCCTGCAACACAAAGTTGATGCTTTGGCGAGCATCGTGGTTGGCAAATTTGTGCAGCAACAAATCTCAAATAGCCAATTCCAGCTCCTCGATGTTTCAGGACATGCCGCGCATATGAGCCATCCAAGTTTAGTTATCGAAGCAATCGAGCGCTTTTTGACGACGGAATTTATTCCGTGAGCGAGATAGATGGACTAAATCAATTACCATGTGCAGTACTTATCACTAACCTGCAAAATGAACTTCTGTTTGCTAATCAAGCAGCGCAGGCTATTCAAGGCATCACGGAGACTGAATCTCTTTTAAAGCTTGAGCAATTATTACCTCGATCGGCACAGATTTTTCTATTAACGCATGTATTGCCGATGTTGCTAAAAGATACTGTGATCAATGAATTATACCTGGATTTTCTGGGGAAAAATAAAACCGTACTCCCGATGTTGGTCAACGCCAGCTTAGGCAGCTTTGAGGGGCAGCCATGTCGACGCTGGGTCTTATTCCCTGCAAAACATCGTGCCGAATTTGAACAACAACTAGTAAAGAGCCGTCAGCAAATGCATGCCTTTGCTGTAAAAGCTGAAACAGAGAGGCAAGTGTTACAAACTGTTCTGGACGGGGTAAAAGATGTAGCTATTCTGGCTTTGGGAGCTGATGGCAGTATTGTCTTTGCAAACGTTGGTGCCGAAACAATGTTTCAAACAAACCAGCACGTATTGATTCATCAACCAATTGAAGCTTGGTTAGATATACCTTTAGCTTTGAGAGATATTTTTGCAACGGATGAAAAAAATTTTCCAGGCAACGGCTCTGATGAAGACCGTTTGAAAATAGCTCAGGATTTTGAAACCAAACTACGTGTAAAATCAGACGCCCAGCTGGATGTGCAAGTGCAACTGAGAAAAGTAGAGCATATATCGGCAGATGCTGAACTGAGTTACATCCTTATTATTACTGATATTCAAAAACGTAAGCAGTACCAGATGCTGCAGGATAACTTCGTGGCTACGGTAAGCCATGAACTGCGAACACCTTTAACAGCAATGCAGGGCGCATTAAAACTCTTGATGAATGATAAAAAATCGGTATTGTCGGCTCAAGCACAAAAGATGTCCGTAATTATGCTAAAAAATGGAGAGCGATTACAGGCATTGATTAATGACATCCTCGATTTTTCAAACCTTGAAACAGGCCAGATTCATTTGCAGTTGCAAACGGTAAAGCTAATGCCGTTGTTACGACAGGCAATCAATGAACATCAGTTTTATTTAGCCGATAAACATATCCGGATTGAGTTGTTAACTGATATACCAGACATTGATGTGGTAGTGGATAAAGCGCGTTTGTTTCAAATCCTGAATAACTTACTAAGTAATGCCAAAAAGTTTTCACCTGCCAAAAGTATCGTGAGGATCACTCTGGAAGCACAGCCTGCAAGCGTCAAAGTAAGTATTATTGATTGTGGACCGGGCATAGCAGAAGATTTTATTCCTCTATTATTCAGTAAGTTTCGGCAACAAAATAATTCAGCTAATCGTGAGTACGAAGGCAGCGGCTTGGGCCTGGCAATTTGCAAACAACTAACCGAAGCATTGGGGGGCGAAATAGGCTATCAGCCTCACAATCATGGCAGTATTTTCTGGTTTACTCTACCTGTTCAAACACCAAAGAATCCAAATTGCTTGAGCAGTGACCCGAATTAAAACATCTCAGCTGGCTCCAGATCTAGCCAGCTGGATCTCTGTGCGATCAATGCCAGTTGGATGAATGATGCACCACAATAATCAACAGGTCTTAAGCTAAACCATCAATTACCCAGGTCCAGCCCAGCTGCCTGCAGCATTTGCAACAGCTCTGGTTGATGCCGTTGCGCCAGCTCCATGCCGATTTGGGCACCTTCGGCAAATAATTGTGGCATCAGGTTGATGCTTTTCGCGCCAACCGGGCTCTGGTAAAACTCCACCAACTCCGATAACTCTTCATTGGTAAAGTGTTTTTTATAAATGGCTGCCATCGGCTCGCGCATTTGCTCCCAGGTCATGTAGGTCCGGGTCCACTCCACCAATACTCCCTCATACTGTGCCAGTACCGGATTGGAGCCTGCCATCATCTGCACCATCTGCTCCTGCATTTGCGACATCTGCTCTTTGCCGCCCATCACATCCAGCAGTTGATACACAGGTTCCGCTTTTAAAGGAGCACAACAAAGCAATGCAGCCAGTAACAAAGATTTTTTTAACATACGATTCTCGTCTATCCTTCTAAAGATTGGTTAAACTAACGTAAAGATGGCGCTAAAGCAATCCGCACAACTTTGCCAAAGTTGCCAGGTAGAACACTACCATGCGGTGCTAAGCTAAAAATTATATTGAAAACAGAGGGAGATAGCATGAAGCTGGTTGAAGTGAAACACCCGCTGATCCAACACAAAATGGGCTTGCTGCGCGCAGCCGATATCAGTACCAAACAGTTTCGCGAGCTGGCCAGGGAAATAGGCAGCTTACTGACCTACGAAGCCACCACCGATTTACCGCTGGAGGAAACCAGTATTGAAGGATGGTGTGGCACCATCCCAGTCCGGCAAATTCAAGGCAAAAAAGTTACGGTGGTGCCTATTTTGCGTGCGGGTTTAGGCATGATGGATGGCGTACTCGAGCACTTACCCAGCGCCCGTATCAGTGTGGTTGGCATCTACCGCGACGAAGACAGCCTGCAGCCTGTCCCCTACTTCCAGAAACTGGCACCCGATATTGAGCAGCGGTTGGCGATTATCGTTGATCTAATGCTGGCCACCGGTGGTTCAATGATCGCGACCATTGATCTGTTAAAACAGCATGGCTGTAAACACATCAAGGCACTGGTACTGGTTGCAGCGCCGGAGGGTATAGCTGCGCTTTCGACAGCCCATCCGGATATTGAGCTTTTTACCGCCGCCATTGATGAAAAACTGAATGAGCAGGGCTATATTCTGCCTGGTTTGGGGGATGCGGGCGATAAGCTATTTGGTACAAAATAGAACCGCTTGCTGTGAACGGTTGCAGTGGGCAGGCAACTGACCTAGAATAAATAGAGCTTTTACTCTAAAGAGGCATTCATGCAACTGCGCTCTTCTTTAACCCGTTGGTCCAGTATCTTATTGCTGCTGCCTGTAAGTCTAAACGCGATGCCGCTGAGCCTGGCAGATGCCGAAAAACGCCTGGCATCGAACCCTATGATGCAGGCACAGCAAGCCGATGTCGATGCCTGGCAAGCACAACAACGTGCTCTTAATAGCCTGGACCTGCCTCAATTAAGTATTACCGTTGCTGGCATTGCTTATGAAAAAGAAGTAACTTTTGACATACCCGTCATCAACCAGCCCGCTGAACTGGACGTATTTCGCAGCGGCATTCGCTCACAACTGAACCTGTTATGGCCTCTGTACACCGGTGGTCGCACCGACGCGGCCCGGCAACAGGCAGGTGCCAGAGTTACCGAAGCCGAAGCAGAGCAACGGCAGCTGCAGCTGTCGCAGCTAAAACGCTTGTTTGACTTGTACTTTTCCAGCCAGATGATGCAGCAAGTGGTACAGGTAAGGCAGCAAGCGCTGCAAACCTTGGAGGCTCATGTCCATAAAGCCAAGCGTTTTGAACAAGAAGGCCTGATTACCCGACTGAACCGGATGCAGGCAGAGGTTGCTCATGCCGAAGCCAGGCGTGAAGCAGTCATGGCCCAACGTCAACTGAGTGATGTACGGGCAGCACTGCAAAACCTGCTGCAACTGAATGAGCTCGGCTGCCTGAGCACGCCTTTGCCTCAGCCGGTACCACTCACCAAGCCTGTAGACTGGTTTGTCAGCCAGGCTAAACGGCATAATCCTGTATTTCAACAATTGCTGGCTAAAGATCAGCAATTAAAACAACAACTGCGTATTGAGCAAGGCAAGCGGCTGCCAGAAATGTTTCTGGTCGCTAGTTATGATGTAAACCGCTCTGCCACACCCTTGACTGAGCCGGACTGGAGTATTGGCATCGGCATGCGCTATCACTTCACCACACCAGTCGATCGGCGAGCCAGCGCCAATGTGGTGCATAGCCGCCAACAGCAGTTGGCTTATAGCCATCAGCAGGCCGATGCCGATATACAACTGGCGGTGGAAAGCAGTTATCGTACTGTGCTGCTGCATCTGGAGCAATTTGAACTGCTGCAGCAGGATCTGCAGCTGGCCCGAGAACATGCCAGGCTGCAACAACATGCCTTTGAGCAAGGGATGACCACCTCGCTGGACGTAACGGATGCCCGTCTCAAACAAGCCGCGGCTGAGGTGCAGGCCCTGCAAGCCGCTTTTCAATACAGCAGCGCCCTGGCGCAGTTAACCCAGCTAAGTGGTCAGCCAGAGCGGATAACAAGCTGGCTGCCAACCTTAATGCAGCAACAAAGCTGCCCTGCTTTCTGAGGAAGCCTTATGCCCATCAAAAAAATTGTCGTTGCCATTGCTGCGCTTTGCTTGCTGCTGGTTTTATTCTGGTGGATTTGGCCCAAACCACAGCCAGAACTGTTGCATGGCAATGTAGAAGTTCGTGAAATCCGTCTGGCCAGTAAAATCCCCGGGCGTATCCTCCGGTTGCATGTAGAAGAAGGTGAGCGGGTAGAAGCCGGTCAGTTATTGTTTGAGCTGGATAGTCCGGAGCTGACTGCCAAGCTGGCGCAAGCAGAAGCAGCGGAAGCGGCTACCCAAGCCTTGCAGGATGAGGCGGAGGCCGGCCTGCGCAGTGAAGAAATTGAAATGGCGCGGCTCGACTGGCAGCGCGCTATGGTGCAACAAAACCTGTACCAGTCCACCTTAAACCGGATGCGCAACCTGCATGCAGAAGGCCTGGTATCGCAGCAGCAACTGGAAGAAACCCAGGCAAAGTGGCAGGCCAGTCTCGATCAGGCCAATGCAGCTGAAGCACGCTACACCATGGCCGCGTCCGGTGCCCGGGAAGAACAACTACGGGCAGTGCAGGCACAAAACCGCCGTGCTGCCGCGGCCGTGGCGGAAGTGGAAGCCTATCGGCAGGAAACCAGGATGTTAGCCCCTGTGGCTGGTGAAGTGGCCAGCATTGTGATTCAGCCAGGCGAACTGGCCCCGGCTGGATACCCGATCATCACGCTGGTTGATCCAACCGATGTCTGGGTGGTGTTTAACATTCGCGAAGACAAACTGAATGCACTGGTGCCCGGCACTACCTTTGATGCCAGGGTACCGGCACTGCGTCAAACTCTGCGCTTTCGGGTGAGCAAGCTCAATGCGCTGCCATCTTTTGCCAGTTGGAAGCAGGTTCGCGGCACCCCCGGTTACGATTTGAAAACCTTCCAACTGGAAGCACGGCCAGTCCAGACAGAGCAATCACTACCTCAGCTACGGGCAGGTATGACCGTGATTCTGGCGCTGGAGGACTGATGTCGGTTTTTCGACGTAGCCTGCGGCGGGAGCTTACTCACCTGCAACAGGACAAAGGCGATCATGTTTTAACCTTTTGGTTGCTACCGGCACTGTGCCTGTTTGTCTGGTGGATTTTTTCTGCCGGACAGCCGGAGCAGTTGCCCATTGCAGTCTTGGATCAGGATCGCAGCCCTTTGTCTCGTCAGCTCATCCGTTTGGTGGATGCCGCTCCAGGTGTGGCTGTGACACTAAGCGCCGACGACAGCAGCATCGCAGTCGATGCTCTGCGTAAACGAAAAGTCTATGGCCTGCTGATCCTGCCCAAGGACCTGCAGAATACCGTGTATCAAGGCCAGTCTGCCGAGCTGGTGTTACAACTAAATAGCCAATACACCACCTATGCTTCGACCCTGCAACGAGGCATCCAGCAAGCGATAGGCACCGCAGGGGCCGCCATCAGTGCTGAACGTCTGCAGCGACTTGGTGTTTTTACCGACGCCAGTGTTGCCACCGTCATGCCAGTGCAGGTGCTGGCAACCCCTTTGTACAATGAAGGCCCTAATTACGAGGTCTTTTTAGCTGCAACCCTGATCCCGGCTTTATTTCAAATTCTTGCGATGGTGCTGACGGTGTCGGCTATCGGCCGGGAGCTGAGAGACGGCACTGCTCAGGATTGGCTGGATACGGCCAACGGTTCGGTAGTGCTGGCGCTGTGCAGCAAGCTGCTGCCTTATTGGTCGATACTTTGCCTGTATGGTGCTGGTTATGTTTGGTTTTTCCAGCAGCTGGTGCCACATAGCTATACCGGCTCGCCCCTTGGTATCTGGCTGAGTTTTGTGTTAATGAATGCAGCGGCTATGGCCGTAGGGGTTCTACTGGTTGCCCTTACCCGCAACTTTCGGATGGCGCTCAGCCTGGCAGGCTTTTACAGCGCCCCGGCTTTTGCCTACTCTGGGCAAGCCTTTCCGCTGGTGGCTATGCCGGAGCTGGCTCAGTACTGGGCCAGTATCTTGCCGCTGACGCACTGGTTAAAGATCTACAATCAACAATGGTTAGCTGCAGCCCCTGTTATGGCGGTAAAAACCCCCTGGCTTATCCTGCTATCCATGCTGGTATTCGCCAGCATCGCCGGCTTGGTGTTACTCAAGCGCTCTGGCTTTAAACCAGAAAACTGGGGAGCACGTTGATGAGTATCTGGCAGCATAGTCAGCGTACCTGGCAACTGATATTTCAGGACAAAGGGGCCATCTTGTTGTTGTTCGTTGCCGGACTGATTTACTCTTTTTTCTACCCTTTGCCTTACCACTATGAGCAGGTCGAGGCGGTACCAGCCATCCTGGTTGATCAGGATCAGAGTGCCTCCTCCCGCACACTGCAGCGTTTATTGCTGGCGGCGCCAAATCTGGAGCTTCGGCAGATCAGCAATGATCCTGCCACTATCCAATCGGCACTCTGGCAGGGTGACGTGATGGCGTTGATTATTATCCCACCTGGATTTCATCAGGAAATTCTGGCAGGCCGCACGGCTCAGGTGCAGGTAGCCAGCCATGGCGGCTATTTGCTGGCTGGCAGCAAAGCACTGATGAATGCCAGTGAAGCTGCCATGACCATGGGCGCCGGCATCGGTTTGCATAAGTTGCAAAGTTCAGGCTTTGCTCCAACGCAAGCCATGGATAGCCTGCAACCCCTGCAATTGCATAGTCGCGCTCTGTTTAATCCGAACGGTGGTTATGGCCACTCGATTGTGCCCGCAGTAATGGTGCTGGTGATCCAGCAGACACTGTTGATAGGGGTTACCTTGCTGCTGGGGCGCCAAGCCGAACTGAAACAGCTCCCCACTGGCTGGCGCGCATACAGCGGTATGCTGCTCACCTTCAGCAGTATTGGGTTGTTGAACTCGCTGTATTTTTTCCTGGTGGCTTTGCGGTTGCAGCAGTACGCCCAGTTGGGTGCCTTACTGCATTTAATTGTATTTTGTCTGCTGTTCTCGTTATGCATCGCGGCTTTCGCTCTGCTGCTTGGACGGTTGTTTCAAAGCCGCGAACGGGGCCTGCAACTGCTGCTGGTCAGCGCTGTACCGATGTTGTTTATCTCCGGCTACAGCTGGCCGGCAGAGGCCCTGCCAACTGCCCTGTATTATCTGCGTTGGCTGCTGCCTTCCACTGCTGGTATTCATGGTTTTGTTGGCATTAACCAGCTTGGTGCCAGCTTGGGGGATATTCTGCCTGAAGTCATGGCACTAGGCGGCCTGACCATTGCTTTGGTGAGCTGCGGGCTTTGGCTTTATCGCAGCAGCGGCAAACTCAAGCCTTAAAGCGGCAGCCTATTGCCGCTAGATAGCTGCTGGTTGCTTTGCAGCTCTCAGTATCCCTTTGCTATAAAGTAGCGTCAAGCATGGCGCAGCCTTTGCATAACCTCTGGTTTACATGCAGTCATCTTTCCATTGCAGTAATACCATGAGGAGCCATCAGCATGCTGATCCCCCCCAACATCGATAGTCGTGAATACCAGACGCTGAAACAACGCCTGCTCGAAGGCAAAGCCAATGTCCAGCCATTGCCCATCAAGCAACCAGAGAACGGTATAAAGCCAGATATCCAACCCCAGCCAGTGCCGGATTTGCTGCCAACGCCGATACCAGAGCCCGACCGGGTGACCCTTAGCCAACCAGCCAAACAAGCGGACAGCTTAAGCCTGACCTACAGACCGGATGGCAGAATTGCCGAGGAAGCCCCCTTAGAGGTCGATTACCTGAGCCGGATGATGCAGGCCATGACCGACTCCCGGGTTGGCTTTGACCGGGAAAAATACGAAGCACTGCAAGAAAAAATAGAGGAAATCCTGGCCAAAGATGAGCTGACCGATGCCGATCATGCTCAGATTGAAGCTCTCGAACAGGAGCAAAGCCGGTTGTTCGAAGTCGCGGCGAAACGCACAGCAGAGCAAACCGCCAATAAGGAAAAAGTCTGAATCTGACTTGCGGCAGGATGCGAAAACTGGCATCTTGCCGCACATCTTATGTGCAACAGGGACAATGCTGGTGGAACTTCTCCCCTGGTCTTTTCATACCCACTATGGCTTTACCCTGCGGGGCTATCACAGCGCTCCGCGTGGCAAACCAGTGCTGCATGTATTGCATGGCAATGGTTTTTGCAGCCGGATGTATCAGCCAATGCTGCAGCAACTGGCCACAGACTATGACTTGTTTTTATCCGATGCCCAGGGCCATGGCGACAGTGATCATGGCGGTGCTTTTATCGGCTGGAACGAAAGCGCAGAATTGGCTCGTCAGGCCTGGCTGGCACATCGCCACCTCTATCCGGGGGTACCCCATATCGCTCTTGGCCACAGCTTTGGTGGCGTGCTAACAGCACTGAACAATGCCAGTCACCCTGAGCTCTTTCACCAGGTGATCCTGCTGGAACCGGTACTCTTTACCCCCAGCATGCTGGCCAGCATGAAAGCGTTGAGCATGGTAAGGCTCTATAAACGCAACCCTTATGCCCGAGCCGCCCTAAAGCGTCGCCAGCATTGGCCAGACAAAGACAGTGCCCGCCACTACCTGCAGCAACGCGCTCTGTTCCGTGACTGGCAGCCTGAAGCGTTAGCGGCCTACATTGAGCATGCGCTCAAACCCAGCGACCAGGGCGTCAGTTTAAAATGCCAGCCAGAACGGGAAGCGGAAATTTTTGGCTCTTTCCCACGTGACTTATGGCGCCAGCTAGCCAACCCCTGCGCCCCGACCCTGGTGCTCTATGGTGACAACAGCTATCCCTTTGTCGCAAAAGCTTTGCAAAAGTGGCAGCGGCTTAACCCAGCCATCGAATTGCAACAACTGCCGGGTGGTCACTGCTTTATGCAGGAAGCGCCTGAAATAGCAGCCAATGCGATTCAATCGAAACTTACCTCGATCCGAAACGTCTGAAACAGGTATAATGGTCCGCATCTGTTCAATGGGAGCATGTCCGAGTCATGATGAAAACACGTATTGCCCTTTGTGCGCTAACCAGTCTGCTGGTTGCTGCCTGTACTACCAAGCCTGAGATCAGCCGCAGCGAGCGCTTACCAGCCACCATGGTGCCGGTCGAAACCCTGGTGGTGGAAGAAGTGGCTGACAGCGATGTGACCCAGGCACTGGCTACCGATTTTGAGATGATTTTCATCGATCAGGACATGAGTTTTATTGGTACCCTGCCCTGTGCAGATTGTCCTGGTATTGCCTTTCATCTGAACCTGTACCGCGATGGTCGTTTTGAAATTCGCCAGGAATACCTGGAGCGCAACGATATATTATTGGTTAAAGGCACCTGGCTGCTCGAGCAACGCACCCTACACCTGATGAACCAGCAACACACCCTGCCTACCTTTCAGTTTGTCAGCAATCACCGGTTGACCATGCTGGATATGGCGGGTAAGCCTATTGTTTCCAGCCTGAACTACCATCTGGATCGCGCCAGCCGGTTGCAATCCATTGATACCCGCCGCCCGATGCTGGGCCTGTATCAGGTGAACGGTGACAGTGCCAGTTTTACTCAGTGCGACTCGGGCGAGCGCTTCCAGGTCGCAATGACCCAGCATCATATGCCGATGTTGCGTAATTACCGGCAGGATCCACAGCTAAATGGCCAAGCGGTGATTGCCACCCTAACTGGCCGGCTTGGCAACGGCAGCGACAGCAACACACTCTTTATCGATCAGTTTGAACAGTTCTGGCCGGGTGCCAGCTGTCCGCAGCGCCATGCGCCCAGCTCGGTGCAGGGTGTGGTTTGGCGGGCAGAGAAAATTGCCGATCAGTACGTGCCGCAACAATTGAATGTTCGGGTGCTGTTCCGTGACAACAATACCCTGTATGGCTTTTCCGGTTGCAATAACTTTCATGCCAACTACCGCCAACGTGCTAATACCCTGCAAATCAACGCACTGGCGATGACCCGCAAATTCTGTGAAGAAAGCAGCCGCATCGAAAGTGACTTCACTGAGCGCTTGCAAAGTGCTGACCGAGCGGAAGTGAATGGCCATGCGTTGCAGTTATTTAAAGACAACCAGGTCATTATGCAGCTGGTGCCCGCGGCCAATTAAGCCATCCAATGTTCAGCAAATAAAACGCCGGCAATTTTTGCCGGCGTTTTGCTAAGAGACACTAAATCACAGAATTCATTGCTCGTTCAGTTGCAAAGCACTATCCTGTTTTAAACTCTCGGCTGCTTTAAACTCTTGATGATTGGGCCATTATGCGTCGATTTTTTCGTATTTTCAGCCTAAGCCTGACCTTGCTGCTTGCTGTGCTGCTGGCAGTCTTTTTGTGGCTGCAACATCAGCTGCGTCAGCTGCCGGTACAACAGCTCGATTACCAAATCAGTCAGTGGGGTTTTCGCCAGTTGCACTTGCAGCATCTGAGTTTTGAGTATCTGCTCGATAACAGCCCGCTCCGGGTCGAATTCAAGCAACTAACCCTAGGCTGGCACTGGCAAAACTGGCGACCACAGCTGAACCAGTTGAGTTTGGAGCAACTGGCCGTCCGGCTGGAGCAACTACCTGTCACCGCTGAGTCTGAAGCTAGCCCGGCGATGCAACTTCCTACCGAATGGCACTTACCTGACTGGCTGCCAGCCTACAACACGATAGACCAATTGCTGCTGGACTTGCCTTGTGGTGAACAACGCTGCCACTATCAGGGCAGTCTGAAACTAAAGCTCAGTGACCAACTGAGTGCCTATGGACAACTGGCACCGCAACATCAACCCGACAGCCAGTTGACCCTGCAACTGGATTATCAGCTGCAACAGCAATGGCCTGACATCCGTTTGCAACTGCAAGTCACCGACTTACTTCAGCTGCAGTTACTAAGCAGCCTGCAAGCAGACCAATCCGATACCACGCAGGCTCACTGGCAGGGGGATATGGCTCTCGAGTTGCAGCCGCCACCAGCCTGGTTGCTGACAGAACTCAGGCAGTGGCAGCTAGTACTGCCTGAAACCTGGCTGCAGCAATTCCAGCAGCAAGTGACTGCCAACAGTCAATGGCAGTTGCTGGTTCCAACGCAAATCAGTAGCCAGCCCTGGCAACAGCTCACTGGCCGCATGCAACTGCAACTTAGCAGCCCAAGCCCGCTGTATCTGCCCGAATTCGGGCTGATCACCGCTGAGCTGGAAGCTAACGCCGAATTTGAGCAAGGGCAACTGGCCCCATTTCGTTTAGCGGCTGGTGGTACCCTGACTGAACTGCAGTTGCCAGAACCACTGACAGCACTTGGCTTTAAAGCTGAGCCCCTGTATTGGAGCCTGAGCAGTCAACACAATGAAGCGTTCAGCCTGGCTGCACTCCCCTTGCAGTTTCTGGTCTCCTCCGCAGATCGCAAGCAACAACTCAGAGCTGGCTTTCAATTGGATCTGCCAGCGCAGCAGGCGGTTATTGAGCAGCTGGAACTGCAGCTGACACAGCCTGAACTTAGCTCCGGCGACTGGCAGCTAAGCGACTGGCAACTCAGCAGCAGCCTGAGCGGCATGCTAAGTGCTCAGTCCATGGAACTGGTAAGTACCAAGCCTCTGCAGCTGCAGGCCATAGTGCAAAACCCGGCACTGGAGCTTAGTTTAGCGCGTATGAGCCTGGAGCTGGATGAGCTGCGATTCTCATCGTCAGGCCAATCGTCTGGCCCGGCGCCCGACATTCAGCAAAAACCAGCTCACACTGAACAAGGCTTCATGGCGAAAGCATCGGTCCATGCCACACAACTGCTACACCCTGCCGTCAAACCACTGGACTGGCAGTGGCAAGGACGCCTGGATGCCAACAGCAGCTCAGACTGGCAATTTGCAGCCGAAGGTGAACTTGCCGCCTCATCGGGCCTGGAGTTTCAAACAACTGTGCAGGCAGGTCCTGAACAACTGGCATTCAACTGGCAACTGGCTGATGTTTTTCTGTTGGCCGGCAACACCCTGGCCACAACGCTGACCGATTGGCCAGAACTGCTTACCTTACAGCGCGGCCGTATCAAACATCAGGGCGAGCTTATCATCAGCCAGCCTGATGACAGGCTGAAGCTTACCAGCAGCACCGAATTGCTGGATCTGGCTGGCTTTTATGACACCACCACTTTTCGTGGGCTGAGCAGCCAACTGCAGCTAACTATGGAGGCTGAACAACTGCTGCTCGAAATCCCACGCCTAACGCTGCAGCAATTCGAACAAGGCGTGGTCGGTGGCCCGCTGCAATTAGCGGCCACCTATCAGGCTACGCTGACTGCGCCTGCCTCCGGTACCCTTGAGTTGTTTGACAATGAGCTGGTGCTGTTCAATGGCCGGGTTAAGCTGCCGCCAATGACGCTGGATCTGGCCCAGCAAGCCTGGGAACTGCCTCTGCACATTCATCAACTGGACTTGCAGCAGTTGCTTACCCAGCACCCAACCTCGGATCTAACTGGTCAGGGTTTGATCAACGGTCGGATCCCATTGCTTCTTTCAGCTCAGGGCATTGAAGTTGCCAGAGGCCGCTTGCAGGCGGAAGAGCCCGGCGGCAGGCTGAGTTACCGCTCACCACAGGCTCAGGGGATGGCAGCCAGCAACCCGGGCATGAAAACGATCGTTGCTGCACTGGATGACTTCCACTACTCTGTGCTTAGCAGCGACGTCAGTTACAGCACAGATGGGCATCTGACACTGGCACTGCGGCTGGAGGGCCGCAATCCGGCGATGGAGGGCGGCAGGCCCGTGCACCTCAATATTACGTTGGAAGAAAACATTCCGGCGTTGATCACCAGCTTGCAATTAACCAATCAACTCAACGAAGTGATTCAAAAACGGGTTCGTGAGCGGTTACAACAACCGCGCCAGCCTTAAGGAGGAAACACCATGTACACCAAAGTGATCGGCTTGCTTGCGTTGTCGCTGTGGCTGAGCGGTTGCACCCCAACCGTGCAGGTAGCAGCGCCAACCGAGCCAATTACCATCAACCTCAATGTTAAAATTGAACATGAGATCTTAATCCGGGTGGACCGCGAATTGGATCAGCTGTTCAGTGATTCCAGTGGCTTATTCTAAGGAGAGCACGATGAAAGCAACGACAACCTTTCGTACCCTGCTGGCGACCTTGTTATTGGTATTTGCCCTGCCCGTACTGGCCATGAACTTGCAACAAGCCATGAACGCCCTGGGCCCTGCCAAAGAGCAAGGTCTGATCGGAGAACAAGTCAACGGTTACCTCGGCGTGGTTCAAGCCAGCCCTGAAGCCCAGCAAATTGTGGAGCTGATCAACGATGCCCGCCGTGCTGAATACAGCCGTATTGCCCGCGACAACAACATTGCGGTGGCCGATGTGGAAGCCAGGGCCGGCCAACGGGCGATTGAACGTACCCCAGCCGGTCAGTTTGTCAAACTGGATGGTCAATGGGTAAGAAAGCGCTGAACCAGCTATGACAGGCCGGCTTTATAACAGCGAGCAAATCCGGGACATTGAGCAGCAAGCCATTGCTGAGATGGCTCAGGGCGACTTTGTGCTGATGCAACAAGCTGCCAGTGCCTTGCTCGGCCTGCTGAAGCAACGCTGGCCCTGTCGCAAACGTTTGCTGGTGTATGCAGGAGCCGGCAACAACGGTGGTGATGGCTACCTGCTGGCTGCTTATGCCCAAGCGGAAGGCTACCAGGTTGCAGTTAAGTGCATCGGCGATCACGCGTTACTGCCTAAAGCGGCGCAGATGGCAAAAAAAGCGACGGAACAGGCAGAGGTGCCTTTGCTTGCTCTGAGCGCTGCTTTTAAAGCTGATGTCGTGGTGGATGCACTCTTTGGTATAGGTTTAAATCGTCCGGTCAGCGGCGATTACGCCAGCGCCATAGAGCAAATCAATCAGTCCTCCTGCCCGGTACTAGCGGTTGACGTTCCTTCCGGTCTGTGCGCCGATACCGGCCAGGTGTTGGGCTCTGCAGTGAAGGCCAGTGTCACGCTGGGCTTTATAGGCCACAAAATCGGTTTATTCACGGCGGATGGGCCTGATCACTGCGGTGACTTGCTGCTGGAGCCACTCTCCATCCCACAGCGCATCTTTGCTGCTCAGGAATACAGCGCCAGACAGGTCAACGGAGCGCAACTACTGGCACAGCTACAACCCAGATGCGCTCATTTCCATAAAGGCCAGGCCGGTCATGTGGTCATTGTTGGTGGTGACTTTGGCATGGCTGGTGCCCCTTTGCTGAGCGCAGAAGCAGCACTGCGTTGTGGAGCGGGTCTGGTGACAGTGCTGACCCGCAAAGAGCATGTTCCGGCATTGATTGCACGCCGGCCAGAGTGCATGGTGCATGGCGTAGAAGCACAGCAGGATTTGCACCCCTTTTTCCTGAAAGCCAGTGTTATTGTGGCAGGCCCGGGCCTTGGACAACAGTTTTGGGGCCAGCAATTGTTGCAGCAAGTACTGATGCAAAACAAACCGGTGCTGCTGGATGCGGATGCCCTTAACTTACTGACGCAACAAACAACTCCCCAACTTAAGCAGTTGATTTTAACCCCACACCCGGGTGAAGCGGCCCGTTTGCTGCAGTGCAGCAGCAAAGAGGTGCAACAAAATCGTTTCAAAGCGGTACAGGCCCTGCATCAGCAGTATCAGGCCACAGTACTACTTAAAGGCAATGGCAGCCTGATTGCAGGTGAGAAAGACCTGCAGTTACTGAATGCAGGTAATCCAGGCATGGCGTCTGCGGGCATGGGCGATTTACTCAGCGGCATCATTGCTGCTTTGTGGGCACAAGGCCTGAATGCTGAAACCGCCACAGCACTTGGCAGCTGGCTGCATGCTACCGCAGCAGATCATCTTGCTGCCAGATTTGGCCAGCGCGGCTTGTTGGCACTTGATCTGTTAACAGAGGTACGTACCCTCCTCAATCAACCGTGCAGTGGATAAATTTATTACACTCATTGATTTCAATGACTTAATCACCTATCTTTTAGGTTGTATGCGGTAATAAAGGCCGGTAATCGCACCATGCCCGTTCATTCTTTGTTCAGACAGAACCCTTTTTACAGCACAAAATGGCTGATGATTGTCTGTATAACCTGCAGTTTGCTCCAGGCAGCTTGGGCGCAAGCCTTTCCTCCGGTTCCCTCCTTATTTTTTCAAACAGGCAACCATCAACAAATTCCGGAACATATTGTCACCGCGATCGAGCAGGACAGGACCGGTTTTTTATGGCTTGGAACCGCCAATGGCCTGATCCGATACGATGGCAGCCGTTTTCTACGCTTTAGCCATCAGGCAGAGCACAGCAACAGCCTGCATGGAAACTTTATCCAGTCGTTGTTGCTGCGCCAGAATGGCGACTTGTGGGTTGCAGCGGTGCCAGGCGGGTTAAGCCGCTACCTGCCAAACACTGCTGCCTTTGAACGCTTTGACACCTTTCCGACTGAGCAAGCAGCGTTTTGGCACAGCGCCCAGACGTTGGCTGAAGATCAGCAACAACAACTTTGGGTGGGTAGTCGCAATGGCCTGGCTCGGATCTCGACCTCTGGTCAGGCGGATATTCTGCAGGCTGCCGAACTCAGAAACATCAATGTTAGGGCCTTGTTGGTGGATGCGGATAATCAGCTCTGGATTGGTCACCGCCAGGGACTGCTAAGACTTGATTTAAACTCAGAGTCAGCCCTACCAGAAGTGTTTGACCAATTAGCTGGTCAAAGCGTTCTTACTCTGAGCGAAGCCCCGGATGGCAGCATCTGGATAGGCAGCGCTAATGCTGGCGTGTTCTGGTGGCAAAAAGGTGAGCCTGCACTCAGACCTTTCGGGATTTCAGCCAAGTCAGAGGTACACAGTCCGGTACATGACATACTACACCTGAATGAGCATGAGATCTGGTTGGCCAGACTGGGTGGCATTGAACGCTGGCAGCGCACACCAGAGCAATTGCTCAATCGATTTGAGCCCGATCCATCTGATCGCTACGCCCTGTCACACAACGATGTACGGGTGCTGTTTCAGGATAGCGACCGACGGATCTGGGTAGGTAGTTTCGGTGGTGGCTTACAGCATTATCAAAGCTCCCAGCATGTAAGTATGCTGCGTTACAGCCTGAAAGATCGTCAGGGGATCTCTGCCCCGGATATCACCAGCATTTTGGAGTTGGATAATGGCGATATCTGGCTTGGCACCCGCGGCTCTGGTGTTGATATACTGCGAGCTGAAGCTGGCATTATCGCCCGGTTGCAGCCAGGTTCCTCACCGGATCAGCTGCAGCAAGGCTTTATCACCGCGATGATCCAGCAACAGGATGGGAAGGTATGGCTGGCAACCTATCCGCAAGGGATATATCTTGTCGAGCCTCAGACGTTAACCATAGAGCGCCTGACACTGGCCAATGGATTGAATGAAACCGTTCGCCGTTTTTTCATCGACAGTAAGCAGCAGCTTTGGCTTGGTACCCAACAAGGCCTTTATCGCTGGCAACATTCCCCTGCACAACTGCTGTCTTATCCATTAATGGCGGCACAACC
This sequence comes from Alkalimonas cellulosilytica, assembly GCF_036325985.1. Lineage (NCBI taxonomy): Bacteria > Pseudomonadati > Pseudomonadota > Gammaproteobacteria > Alkalimonas > Alkalimonas cellulosilytica. The sequence continues at coordinate 187,724 of NZ_JAUHLI010000006.1, read as the reverse complement.
TCAGGCAGACTTTATCAATGCAATTGCTGAAGATGGATTGGGTCAAATCTGGCTGGGTGGTGGTGCAGGCGGTTTGTACCGGCTACGCCCTGGCGAAGATGTCGCCAGGTTGGTGCACTTTGCCAACCATGAATCAGCCACCTTAAGCATCCTGGGTTTGCTGGCAGATGAAGAGCAACTGTGGCTGGATACTCCCCAGGGATTGTACGTTCTCGACCAACTCAGCGCTGATCGCCCCTTGTTGCGTAAGGTGACCAATGGGTTGAAGCAGCATCAGGCTATGGGCGCCAACCTGCTGAAGGATAGCCATGGTCGTCTATGGACACAGCAACATCTGTACGATCCTACCAGCAAACAGAGTTTCAGCTTGCCTGAAACCGAAGGCTTTGTGGTGGGAACCCCATGGTTTCGTTCATACACCCAAACCCGCTCAGGCCTGATGCTTTTTGGCAGTGCCGAGGGGTTATTGGTGGTTGATGCCGATAACTATCAGCCCGCAACCGGATTCCCGAACCTGACCCTGACCTCTGTGCAGTTGGATGGGCAAGCAGCGCCATTACCTGAGCAGCAACTGACACTGGCACCACATCACCGTGGTTTTAGTGTTGAGTTCGCCGCCCTTGAATTTCAGCAAGCGGACGCAATCCGTTATCGTTATCAGTTGCAAGGTTTTGATCAAAGCTGGACAGAGTTGGACTCTTCACAGCGTCACCTCAGTTACACCAACCTCTGGCCAGGGCACTACCTGTTGCGTATCCAAAGCAGCAATGCGCAGGGCGACTGGAATCCGGAGCTGCTGACGCTGGATATACGGGTACTGCCTCAGCTATGGCAAAAGGGGTGGTTTGCCCTGCTCTGCTTGCTTTTGCTGGTCGCTGTGCTGACGTCTCTGTATCTATGGCGAATGCACGCAGAGCGGCGTAAGGCCATAGCATTGCGCCACCAGGTTGCCAGGCAGCAACGTGAGCTGGAGGCCACGCAAAAACTTTTGGTTGAGAAGGAAAAGATGGCATCTTTGGGGCAGGTAGTTGCCGGCGTGGCGCACGAATTAAACACCCCGCTGGGTATAGGATTAACCTCCAGCACCGTCTTGTTAAATGAAACTGAGCAAATGACGGCGCTTTACCAGCAAAAGCAAATCACCAACCAGAAAATGCAATCCTTCCTGCAGCATTGCCGTGAGCATTTGCAGCTGCTGATTAAAAACCTTGAGCGAAGTGCCGATCTGGTGCATCACTTCAAACAGGTCGCGGTGGATCAGAGCGATGCCCGGTTGCAAAGCATTCAGCTGCCCAACTGGCTGCAAGAGCGGATCAAGCCTTATCAGCTCGCCTACCCGGACATCGACTTCCAGCTGTCCTGCCCACAAACACAGCTAGAGCTGCGTGCCCAGGCCCTGGAGCAAATTATTTTCCAATTGCTGCAAAACTGCTGTCTGCATGCCTTTGCGATGGACGGCTCAAAACAGGTGCGTATTGAGTTAAGCATTACGGCTACCGAGTGCCATTTGTTGATTGAAGACGATGGCCAGGGCATCGCACCTGACATACAGCAGCGCATTTTCGAACCCTTTGTCACCAGCAAACGAGGCAGCCAGTGCCATGGACTAGGTTTGCATCTGAGCTACAACTTAGCCAGTCAGGTGTTAAATGGCGGCATTGAGTTGCAAGAGAGCAGCCCCAGAGGGACCCGCTTTTTAGTCCGCTTCCCACGCCAACCTGAGGCCCTATAAACAGCGGCGCTACCCACTTGCATTTTTACCAAAAAGGTCCAATATAAGGGATATCCCCGCCTGTTCCGCAGGCGGTTTTTTTTATGTGACAGGAGATAGCAATGTCCAAACAACCTGCGATTATTCTTTCAAGCCTGGATTACGATCGCATTGATGCGTTACTGGCCAAAGAAAAAGAGCTAAGCCCAGTACACGAACAGCTATTGCTGGAAATGGAGCGCGCCACTCTGGTTGAACCAGAAGCCGTTCCGGCCAATGTGGTGACTATGCATTCTAAAGTGCGCTTTAAGCTCAAAAGCAGCGGCAAGGAATTTGAGAAAACCCTTTGCTACCCGCAAGAACTGGCAACGACCAGCGATGGCATTTCGATTTTTGCACCAGTCGGCGCAGCGCTGCTTGGCTTAGCGGTCGGCCAACACATCGACTGGCCGATGCCGGGTGGGCAACTGGATCAGGTAGAAATTGTCGAACTGGTTGATCAGCCCGAGCGCAAAGGCGAGTTTTATCGCTAAGCGCTCAGCGCCTGTGTTTTGCCAGGGGCAGCGTCGCTGCCCTATTCCACCATCTCTAAAATCGGCCCCATAATATCCTGCATCGTCACCAGGCCGGCCAGTTCGTTGTTGTTCAGCACCAGTACCCGCTTAATACGCTGTTGGCTCATCAGAGCGGCCACATGCTTGACCGCTAAATCTTCGCCCACCGCCACCACTGGCTTGGTGTAAATGTCGTACACGTGCAGCAGATCAATATCGCCGCTTTCCGCCACGATGGTTTTTAAAATATTGGTGTGGGTGATCAGGCCATAGGCATCGTGCGGCTGCTGCTTATCCACCACCAGGGACTTTAAATCGTGCTTTTTCATCAGGCTAAGCGCTTCGCGCAGGGTAGTAAAAGGTGATACCGTCACCACCTCTTTCACCATAATGTCTTTGACCAGTCGAACCGAGTCCATACTAGAGCTCCTCTTTTAAATGTTGTTCAAAGCGCTGCACTTGTTTGAAATCAATGCCGGCTAAATGCTCCAGCGGCACCGTAAAAACCAAGCCTTCAGAACCGCCCTCATTTTTGGCCACCACGTTTTTGATGGCTTTAAGGACCCCCAAAGACAATGACTTTTCCAGCACCATAATCAGCACACTCTGACTGCCTTCAAAGCTTAAGCCAAAAAAGGTTTTGCGTTCATCACAGGGAATGCCTTTACCCGCCAGTATGGTAATGCCGGTGGCACCATGCTTGCGGGCAGCTTTGATGGTTTGCTCTTCGTATTCATCATTCACGATGGCCACCAGGGCTGAGAACTTCATGCGGTTTGTCTCCTGAATTTGGCGGCGTACTCCATGATAATTGCGTACGCCATCACGGTAATAATGGGGAAAATCGAGGCAAAGGCAATCAGGCCAAAACCATCGATCAACACATTGCGTCCTTCAATATGGGTAGCCAGACCAATGCCCAGGGCGGTGACCAGTGGCACCGTCACTTCCGAGGTGGTCACACCGCCCAAATCAAAGGCCAGGGCAATAATGTATTTGGGCGCCAGCGCCGTCAGCAAAATGACCAACAAATAACCGGCCATAATGTAATAATGGATGGAATCGCCGGTAATAATGCGGTGCACGCCAACGGCAATGCCAATGGCCACCCCTAAGGCAACAATAATACGGATCACACTGCCTTTTAATTTACCGGGCGCGGCTTGTTCGGCTTGCTCACCAACAGCAATCAGTGCTGGCTCGGCCATGGTGGTAGCAAAGCCTATCATAAAGGCAAACAGGTAAATAAATGGCAGGTAGTTGCGCGCCATCAACTGCTCGGCCATGCCTTCGCCTATCGGGAACAAGCCGAGCTTTAAGCCAATCACAAAGGCATACAAACCAAGCAACACCATCACAAAACCAAAAATGACTTTAACCGGATTTTTCAGTGGTTTACGCAGTACCAGATACTGAAAGAACAGCACCACCAGAATAATCGGCAGTACATCACGCAGCATGGTCAGTAGATCGAGCAGCATTTGCAGCAGTGGATGCACTGCTTTAATTTCGCTGGAAACCAGCTCCAGTGCCAGCTCCGGTGTAGGCGCTACGTTGTACACCCAGATACCATACAGCTGCACGCTGATCATTGGCACCATCACCGCCATCGCCACCAGGCCAAAGCCATCCATTAAGGGGTTACGGCCCCGAATGGAGGCGGCCAGGCCTAACCCCAGTGCGGCAATCAACGGCACCGTCACAATGTTGGTGGTGACCCCACCCGAGTCGTAAGCCAGGCCAACAATCTCTTCCGGTGCAAACCAGGTGACCGTCACCACCAGGATGTAACCGATGATCATGTACCAATGGATCGGATGGCCCAAAATAATGCGCAATACGCCAATGGCCATAACCGCCCCTACCGACAGCGCGACAATCAGCCGAAGTGTTAGGCCATCGACCCGGCCATCGCTGATTTGTTCTGCCTGCTGCGCCACCGCAATCAGCGCCGGCTCGGCCACCACGGCCGAAAAGCCCATGGCAAAGCCAAAGGCCATTAAAATAGGAATGGATCCCTTACGGGCAAACTGATTGGCCAAGCTTTTGCCCACCGGGAAAATACTGAACTCCAACCCCTGCAAAAACATCGCCACGCCAAGGGCAACAATGCCAAGCCCAAGCGCCAGCATCCAGGGATCGTTGGGCATTTGCCGTAAAATCACCGCCTGAAAGAACACCACCACCACCACAATGGGCAGCAGGTTTTTACTGGCATGCAGTATTTGATGCAGAAAGTCCTGAAAAAAACGCACGCTCCCTCCAGTTTGGCTTTAATCAGTTGATCATACCCTGCTGCTCTGGCATCAGCATTGATCTGCTTTAAGCTTTTAACCGCTCTGCCACATGAGACGCTAAGCCAACACCTGCCTCCGACATGGTTAAATAGGTCTCATCGGCACCGGCCGCACGGATTTTTTCGGCCTGATCTTCATGCATGCTGTGAGAGACGATCACACCACTAAAGCCGTATTGCCGCAGTTTACTGGCCGCAATCATTTTCGCCTCCGCATCATTCATGCTTAAAATCACCGCTTTGATGTTCTGGCAATTAAGTCCTTGCCAGAACACCTGATCTTCTGCATCGGCAAAGAAAATATTGATCCCATTCTCTTTTTGTTTTTCTACTTTGGAGGGATCAGAGTCCATCGCAATCAATCGGTAGTGACTGTTCAAATGCTGATAAGCTGCGGTACCGGTTCGGCCCATGCCCATAATGAGTATTTCAGCGTCACCCAGATCGACCGGCTGTTCATCTGGGTGGCGAATATTGCGCTCAAATGGCAACAGACGGCGGCACAACCTCTCATACAGTGGATGTGCGATACGGTTTAATGGTGCCGACACCACAAAGGACAATGCCACCGTTAAAGCCAGCGGGATTAACCACTGTGGCAACACCACACTGGCTACAATCAAGCCAAACTCACTGTAATTCCCAAGGCTTAAGCCACTTAAAAAAGCACTACGGGCCCGTAGTTTGAAGAAGATTAGTAAGAAGAAAAACAGGATCGCTTTGAGCGGTAACAGCAACACCATCACCACCGCAAAGAGCCAGGCTTGTTGATCCGGCAAACCACCCATACCAATCTGCAGGAAAAAGCCAACCAGGAAAAATTCCTTGATGCTCCACAGCGACTCCGACAATTCCACCGCCCGCTTGTGCTTCGATAGCATGGCACCAAACACCAGAGCGCCCAGCTCACCGCTTAACCCAACCAGCTCAAAGCCATAACCACCAATCACCAGTGCCAACAACAAGCCGAATAACAACAAGAGTTCATCATGGCCGCTGGCATCCAGCAATCTGTAAAGCACCGGCCGCAGCAATGGGATGGCAAATACCAACAGCGCCCAGGGCGATGGCAAGGTGCCTGCGGCCAGGCTAATCACCACCAGGGCAATCAAATCCTGCACAATTAAAATACCAATCGCCACCCGGCCATGAAAAGCCCGCAGCTCCCGTTTGGTCTCCAGTACTTTGGCAGCCAGTACCGTACTGGAAAACGCCAGCGCAATAGCAAGCATCAAGGCGGTATAGAGGCTGATATCCAGTAGCAAATAAAGGGCCGGAGCCATCAGCAGGCAGGAAATGGCAAAATGGATCAAGCCCCCACCAATCACTTCGGGCTTGATAATTTTCCGTACATCCAACTTCAAACCAACAGTAAACAGCAGCAGCAAGACCCCAAGATGGGCTACATGCTCAAGGATTTTACTGCTCTCGGAGGGCAGACCAATTTGATCAGAGACGGCCGTGATGGCAAAACCTGCTGCCAGGTAGCCAATAAGTGGCGGTAAACCTATGGTTCGAACCAACAATCCCAGTGAAAATGCAAACCCAATCCAGATGGCTTCAAGCAACATAAAGGCACACTACCTGCATTATTTATTCCTGATTGCAGTGTAGCGGCTTCAAAAACGAAGGCAAACAGATTTTCAAATCATCTGATTTTAAATAAAAAAACGGTAGCCTACCCCGGCTTCCGTTTGAATGTACTTTGGGCTGGCTGGATCATCACCGAGCTTTTGCCGCAGATGGCTGATCACAATCCGCAGGTAATGGGTATCATCCTGATGACTGGGCCCCCAAATGGCTTTCAATAACTCAGTTTGCGTCACCACACACTGGTTGGCCTGTACCAGCCGGGATAGCACGGCATACTCTTTCGGGGTCAGCTCAACACGCTGCCCGTCCAGCGTGACTAAGCGCTGCGGTAAGTTAATGCATAAGGTGCCATCGGAAAACTCATTGGTTTGCTGTCTGTCTCGACGCTGATCGCGCAGGCAAGCCCGTACCCGAGCCAACAGCTCTTCCACACTAAAAGGTTTGGTCACGTAATCCTGAGCTCCCTGATCCAGCGCCCTGACCTTTTCTTTATCCTGATTGCGCACCGATAAAACGATGACCGGCATCTCCGACCATTGCCGCAGTTGCAGCAAGACCTGGTGACCTTCCATATCCGGTAGGCCCAGATCCAGGATCATCAGTGCTGGTTGCTGCCGTGCAGCCTGCACCAGGCCCTGTTCCCCACTGTCAGCTTCGATGACCTGATAGCCGTCGCTGGCCAGTGCAATTTTCAGCATACGCCGGATGGGTGTTTCATCATCCACCACTAAAATACGTTCATTCAACGTTGTGTTCTCGTTCAAAAATGGTATCAGTACCGCCAATACATGGGGACAAACAACACCAACAGAGTCAAAATTTCCAGTCGCCCTAACAGCATGCCTAGCGACAACGCCAATTTAGCACCATCAGGCAATGGCGCAAAGTTTCCGGCCGGCCCAATAACATCACCAAGGCCTGGCCCCACATTACTCACTGCCGTGGCAGCCCCTGTGATGGAAGTGATAGGATCAAGCCCGAACAACGACAACACAAAGGCTAGCAAAGCTATCGTGGCAAAGAAAATAAAGCAAAACGACAGTACGGAGCCAAGCAACTGATCATCGACCCGTTTGCCGGCATAGTGCTGCACAAAGACCGCATTCGGATGGATCAACAACCTGAGCTGACGGATCAGCAGATAAAATGACAACTGACTGCGAAATATTTTCAGCCCTCCTGATGTGGAGCCTGCACAGCCCCCGCTAAAGGTCAAATAGAAGAAGGCAATAAAAGCCATGGTGCCCCACATGCTGTAGTCTTCTGACGCATAGCCACAGGTGGTAATGATCGACACCACATTAAAAGTTACCTGCGTCAGCGCATCAAACCAATCCCTGCCTTGCACAGACAGATAGAGTGTCAGCCCCAGCACTGCGATGAACACTACGAGCAGAAAAGCCCGAACCTGAGGATCCCTCAGCAGCAACCAGGGATCGCCACGCAGCATGCCAACATAAAGAATAAAGGGCAAAGCAGCCAGCAACATCCAGAGACTAGCCAACCACAACAGCCAGGGCTTGTCGTTAAAGTGTCCAAACGACGCATCGTAGTTGGCAAAACCTCCTGTCGCCACAGACGTCATGCCATGGGTAATGGCATCAAACGCACTCATACCACCCAGCCAGTAGCTCAGCATCGCTAATAGACTTAAACCACCATACACCCACAAAATTGCCATCGATACCCGGCTGCTTTGCGGCAGCATTTTCTCAGAAATATCTGAGCTTTCCGTCTGGAATAGCTTCATGCCTCCTACTTTCAGCGCTGGCAACACAGCAACCGCCATGGCGATAATGCCAATCCCACCAAACCATTGTAAAAATGCCCGCCAAAACAACACTCCTTTTGGCAACGACTCAATATCACTCAAAATGGTCGAGCCGGTGGTGGTCACCGCCGAAACCGCTTCAAACCATGCATCCACTCGTGATATGCCATCCAAAGCCAGGTACAGAGGGATGGTTGCAAAAGCACTGAATAAAATCCAACCCAACGCCGTCACCAGAAAGAGATTGCGTTTAATCAGCCTGATTTCCTGGCCGGCCAGATACAACAAGCTGCCACCAACCGCTGCGGTGATGATGCTGCTCAGTAAAAATGCCCAGATGGTTCTCTCTGCATACCAGGCAGACACGGCGGCAGTTAACAGCTCAGCCGTGGCCAGAAAAAGCAACAAATAACCGAATACCCGGTAAAAAACACTGCGGCGATTGGCCGATGTGGCAGCAGAGGTCACAAACATGGATGATCAGTCTCACTTAGTCCTGGGACGATCCTAAATCAACCAAGACAGCTCCACCGTAAAAATGCCATATAGAAGCAGCCTGAAGCGTAAATTTTTCATAAAGAAATCAGCCGTCCTCTTGAGCTTTTGCCCAAACTGGCTTTAATAGCCGCCAACTGATCACAGGAGTAGGTGCAAAGATGGCACAATTTGCAGTCATTGGTCTGGGGCGTTTTGGTGGCAGCGCCTCGTTGGAGCTTATGAGCCTGGGACATCAGGTGATAGGGCTGGACAGTTGCGAAAAGTTCGTTGCCCGTGTGGCCGACAAACTAAGCTATGCCGCTATCATTGATGCCACCGATGAAGACGCATTAAGGGAATTGAATATTGGCCAGTGCGATGCAGTGTTAGTCGCCATCGGCGAAAATCTCGAGGCCAGTATCTTGTGTGTGCTGCATTTGAAAAACCTGGGTATTAACAATATCTGGGTCAAAGCATCGTCCAAATCCCATCACAGCATTCTGTCAAAGCTGGGTGTCAGTCGCATCATTCATCCGGAAGAGGAAATGGGGATCCGGGTTGCGCAAGCCCTGAACTACCCGATGGTGAATCAATACATGGCGCTTGGACACAACATCTATCTGGTTGAGATTGAGATCATCGAAAAGTTGCAAGGTCAGACTCTGGCACAGCTGCTCAAGGATGCCAGCGCCTTTGTGCATGGCTTTTTAGTCAAACGCCGTAAGGATGTATTTTCCCCAGTGCCAGCCGATTTTGTACTGGAAGCTCACGATACCCTGGTACTGGCTGGCCCTTTGACCGTATTAAAAAGCCTGGCTCCGAGACTAATTTGATGATTAAAAACTGGGATCCGCACACCAGCCATTACCGCACCATACAAACTACCAGACAACATTTTCTGGCATTAAGCCCACCAGCGATCCTGGCACTGAGCTTTCTGATGCTGATCCTAACCGGCAGCGTATTGCTGTTGTTACCGATGGCAACCACGGCCCCACTGACGCTGCTGCAGGCACTCTTTACCGCAACCTCAGCCGTGACAGTCACGGGGCTGGTGGTGGTGGATACCGGCAGTCACTTCACCTTGTTTGGCCAGTTGGTGATTGCCGCACTGATCCAGGCAGGAGGCTTGGGTTTTATGACCTTTGCGGTGATAGCGGCGGTCAGCCTGGGGGCAAAAATTGGTTTAGGCCAGCAAATGGCAGCGCAGGAGGCCATGGGGCAAACCAGCCTGGCACGGGTTGTTCAGACCGCTAAAGCCGTGCTGCTTTACTCATTGGTGATCGAATCCATTGGCTTTTTGCTGCTTACACTCACCTGGTGGTCTGAACTTGGCCTGGCCACAGCCAGCTACCACGCCTTCTTTTACACCATTTCGGCCTTTAATAATGCCGGCTTTGCCTTATCAGCCGATAGCCTGATGCCCTATGCCGGCTCTGTCGCCGTCAATGGCATCATCACCGCCTTGTTTATCATTGGTGGGATTGGTTTTGCAGTCCTGATCGATCTTCGCAGCAACAGCCGGCACTTGCGGCTAAGCACCAACACCCGCATGGTGCTCTGGGCAACCTTGTGGATCAACCTTATCGCTTTCTTCGTCATATGGCTGCTGGAATATGGCAACCCCGCCACCCTAGCCAGCCTGTCGCTGGCTGATCAGGCGCTGGCGGCTTGGTTTCAGGCGGTCACGCCAAGAACCGCAGGTTTTAATACCCTACCCACCGATGAGCTGACGCAAGCGACCACCGTCTTTACCTTGCTACTGATGTTTATCGGCGGTGGCTCCCTGAGTACCGCCAGTGGCATCAAAGTGGGCACCTTTGTCATACTGCTGATGGCCACCTATGCTTTTTTGCGCCGCCGCCAGCAGGTGACCCTGATGAAACGCACGGTGCCGCCGGCTTTGGTGATGAAGGCCCTGGCACTAACGGTGGTTTCCATGATGCTGACCTTTCTGGCCATTTTTACCTTGACTGTGATGGAAGATGCCGACTTTCTGGACATCGCCTTTGAAGCTGTTTCCGCCTTGAGCACGGTCGGTTTATCGCGCGGCTTAACCGGTGAGCTATCCGCCGCAGGCCAGACAGTACTGATTGTCCTGATGATTGCCGGTCGGCTTGGACCGCTCACGCTGGCCTATTTTCTGGCGACACCCAAGCAGAAGAAAGTAAAGTACCCGGAGTCGCGCTTTCAGGTTGGTTAATGCAGTTCAGGCTGGTTCAGTTCGTTTAACGGCAGTGACAGTTCAAAGCAAGCGCCCTTGCCTGAGAGGTTTTCCCGTACACGAACAGTGCCACCATGTGCACCTATCATGCCTTTGCAAATGGCCAGCCCCATACCAGTGTTACTCTTCTTGCTATCGCCCGATGCCACCACGAAAAACATATCAAAGATATGCTCCCGGTCTTGCTCTGGCACACCTGGTCCCTGATCAAGGACTTGCAGTAGCAAATCTTGCGCCAACACAGACTGCACAATGGTCACGGGGGCATCCTGCGGATTGAAGCGCACGGCATTTTCCAGCACATTAAACAGTGCTTGCTCGATCAAAGCGGCATGCACATAAATCAGCAAATCCGATTGCTGCAGCTGCACCTGAACCCTCGCATCCGGTTGATAGCGTTTCAGCCGCTGTACGGCACTGCCAATAATATCGCTTACCTGTACCCAATCACGCTCAATCTTAAGGGTACCATAGCCAAGCCGGGTCATATCCAGCAGATTCTGAATGTAATTTTCCAGTCGGTTACTTTCGCTGCAAAGCGCATCAATCAGCTCTGCTTTATCCTCCGCACTCAATTGCTGCTGACGATGCTTTAAAGTCTCAGCAGCGCCTATCATTGCAGCCAGCGGTGATTTCAAGTCATGGGATACTGAAGACAACAAGGCGGTACGCAACTGTTCAACTTCGGCTTTGAGGCGCGAGCTTTCCAATGCGGTGCTTAATTCCAACCGGTGCATGGTGGTCGCAGCCTGCTGCAATAACGCCGTAATCAACTGCTGCTGGAAGACACTGATTTGTGTCGCTGTTGATGGAAAGCAAACCACAGCTACGGCAAACACCTGCTGCTGGTTGGAGATCGGGAAAAAAGTCTTTTCTAATGACGATAGCGTATTGTAAAAACGGCCGGCAGGTACATTATTGGCAAACACCCAGGCTACCGCAGATTGCTCCTTAACACTTAATGGCTCCAATAGCTCCTTATCTACCACAGAGCAGCTTAACTTCAGTTGCAATTGGCAAATCGATTCAAGCTGCTGATACACTTCCCGCTTCTGCGTAAAGCGCGTTAAGGATTCAGCAAAAATCCGCAAGCTCTCAGAAAAACGGCTGGATTCGTTCAACAAAATAAGTTGCCGACGCACACGCGATGCTGCCGGTCCACTGATAATGCCAATGAATGATAAAAAAATCAGTGTTGCGACATCATCCTGGTAGGTTACGGCAAAAGTATAGAAGGGCTTTGTCAGGAAAAAGTTAAAGCTTAGGAATGATAGCAACGCGGCAGACAGTGCAGGTCGCGAGCCATAACGAAGCCCTGTAACCACAACTGCAGCGACATAAAGCAGCACTAAATTGCCACTGCTTAAATAGTGACTGGCCAAAATTGCCAGAGCGGTGGCCAAGACCACAGCACCTGCGCCCACTGCATAGCCAAGCTTTCTGCCAACAAAACCACTCGTGGTCACCGGCTTGATCAAAGCGGGAGCATGCTCCGACAATGTATAGACTGAGACCTCCAAAGACATACCGGCTTCAATCAATCGCTGGTACAAAGGTTTGCGCCAAAAACGCCATTTAACCGCAGGATTTCCCACTAACACCGTACTTACCCGGTTTTCCTGCAAAAAAGGCACTACGCCGGCAAAGCTACTCTGACCTCGCAAGGTGATCGCCTGAGCACCAAGCTCGGTGGCTAAATCAAGGCTGGCTTTTAAGCGTGCACGCTGCAAGGTTGACAAGGTACGACCCGTGTCAACCCAGAGTACATACCATGTGATCTGACGACGGTCGGCAATCTGCCGCCCCTGCCGAATCAGATAGTCGTGGTTTCGGTTGCTACTAATCATCACCAGCAACTTATCCTGGATGCTATAGCCCGGCAGCTTTGCTTTTGCCATCAGTTCTTCAGAGAGATTGGAATCGACCCGAACCAAAACTTCCCGTACAGCCATCTCCCGCAAGGCAGTCAAATTTTCACGGGTAAAGAATCTATCCAACGCATCGCGCGCATAATCCGGCACATACACCTTACCATCTTGCAAGCGCTCAATCAGACCGTCCGGGGGCAAATCGATAAATTGTATTTCAGAGGCTAAGTCAAACACCCGATCCGGGACTGTTTCCTGAACCCTAACTCCGGTAACTTTCAGCACCAGGTCATTCAAACTGGCCATGTGTTGGATATTGACTGTGCTGTATACATCGATGCCTTTTGCCAGTAACTCTTCAATATCCTGATAGCGGAAGCGATTCCGGCTGCCTGGTGCATTGGTGTGTGCCAATTCATCCACCAGAATCAAGGAAGGCTTTCGCACCAATGCGGCATCAAGGTCAAACTCATCAATACTGGCCGAGTGATACTGAATGGATAATGGCGGTAGTATGGGTAACCCCGACAACATCTGCTCAGTATCTTCCCGACCATGCGTTTCAACCAGACCAACCAACAAATTGACTCCCTGTGCACTTTTGACTTTCGCTGCACTTAGCATTGCAAAGGTTTTCCCCACCCCGGGAGCGGCCCCCAGAAACAAGGTCAACTTTCCTTTGTCATTCTGCTTCAATCGCTTCAGTAAAATATCGGCTTGTCGTTGGTCTGGCATGGATTTAAAAACTCCGGTTTAATGAAAAAACAGCCCGACTTTGACAGTCCTCAAGGCATTGACTGCGCCCAATTGAGGTACCAACCCAAGCTAAACTAAAGGCCCAATCGTCAGCAAAATTCCAGCTCACTCCAAGCTGGTAATCCCAATAGGCCGACTTACGGCCATCGAATGCCCCTAAAAGTTGATTCAAATCCGTGCTGGAATCAAACCGATTATAACCTAATGATATAAATACATCATAACTCTGCAAACTGTAGCTATAGCGACCAAACCAGTAACTGAATCGACCAACATCCTGTCCAAAGTAATCTGGGCTGTAATGCATTCCAAGCTCAAGTTGTTGCCAGGAAAAGTGAGCGTACCATTCATTGTAATTGTAGCCTTGTGTTCTATCGGCGTTCGGGTACCAGTAACGCATCACCCCCACATCAAGCCCAAATGACTCAGCGAAGTCCCCTTGCCAGCCCAACAATGTATCCAGCTCCACACTGCCATCTCCGAAGCTGATATTCGATCCCCAGACAGTGGCGTAAAAACCCGAGGTGTGGCTGGCTGAATACTCAAGCTGCACAGCCGGGCTACGCTCAGTTTGTGAAACGCCCCGAAAACGGTAGTCTGAAATCAACACGGCCTCTCCAGCCAACTCAAACGCAGGGGTTGTGCTGGCCCAGACCGGGCCTCCACACCAGCCCTGTAGAGCCATCATGGCACTCAATGTCATCAAACCTGTCATTTTTTTCATACAATCCTCTACGATTACAAAGTTTCTTGCGTCGACAACACCGGGAAGCGATCATCCAACGCGATATTCAGCGCCAAGACATTGACTCTGGCCTGTCCCCAAACTCCAAATGAAGGTCGCTCTGTAAGCTCATTGATCACTGCGACAATGGCAGACTCATCAACGCCTCTGGCAGCAGCAACACGTGCAGCTTGCATAGAAGCTGCCCCTGGGGATATATGCGGATCCAACCCCGAGCCTGACATCGAAATCAATTCAACCGAAATCTGTTGCGCAGTGACCTGCTCACGTTGCTGGATACGCTGACTGAAACCAGTTGCTAACGATCTAAGCTCTGGATTGGAAGGCGCCAGGTTACTGCCACCAGTATCCGTTGGGTCATAATCAACGGCACTGGGACGCCCATAGACATACCGCTCAGACTCAAAAGCTTGTGCAATCAACACAGAGCCACGAACTTCCCCATCATGCACAATCAGACTTCCTTTGGCCTGCTCAGGAAATAGCAGGCTTCCACTGAGCGTGCTTAACCCCGTGTAGAGCACACCACAGACCAATAAGGACAACAGAGTAAAGCCACTAACACGCTTTAACTCGGCAGCGCCCCGAAGCTCTGTTAACAACAGAGTGTGTTGCTGATTCATTTTGTTCATTGCAGCCACCTATAGAAACATCGACAAAAACATATCAATCCCTTTAATCGCCACGAATGGCACCAGAACACCACCCAAGCCATAGATCAGCATGTTGTGCTTTAACAACACATCGGCTGTGGCAGCTTTCAAACGAACACCTCTCATGGCTAATGGAATTAAGGCAGGGATGATCAATGCATTAAATATCAAGGCAGAGACGACAGCAGTGCCAGGACTATGAAGTTGCATAAAGTTCAGTGCGGCAATACTGGGAATTGCCCCCGCAAACACGGCAGGAATAATGGCAAAGTACTTGGCAACATCATTGGCCAGCGAGAAGGTGGTTAAAGCGCCACGCGTGATCAACAGCTGTTTGCCAATCTCAACCACGGCCAGTAGCTTGGTAGGATCCGAATCCAAGTCCACCATGTTGCCAGCCTCTTTGGCTGCTTGCGTACCATTGTTCATGGCCAAACCAATGTCCGCTTGGGCAAGCGCTGGCGCATCGTTGGTACCATCCCCAACCATCGCAACCAAACGGCCTGCGTCTTGCTCTTGTCGGATCAATTGCAGCTTGTCTTCAGGCTTTGCTTCAGCAACAAAGTCATCCACCCCAGCCTGCGCGGCTATCACCCCCGCTGTCACCGGGTTATCCCCTGTTACCATAATGGTTTTAACGCCCAATGCCCGTAAGCTGGCAAAACGCTCCGCGACGCCAGGTTTAATCACATCGGTTAAAGCGACAACACCAAGAATGGCCGTATCCATGGCAACAACCAAGGGGGTGCCACCTGACTTGGCAACCTGATTGACCAGAAGGTCAAGATTCGCCGGGATCCGCAACTCACGTTGCAACGCCCATTTGATGATCGCATCGGCAGAGCCTTTTACCGCGATGCTTTGGTTGGTAAGGGTGTTTCCGGAAATGCGGGTTTCAGCAGTAAATGGAATGGACTCCTGAATAGCAACCTCTTCCGGCAGGTCGGTGTGATCAAGTGTTAGTTTGAGAACAGACTTTCCTTCCGGGGTTGGATCGTTCAAAGAGCTGATACCTGCCGCTATGGCAAGCTGAGTGATGCTTACCCCTTGCACTGGTAAAAACTCTGTAGCCTGGCGATCACCATAAGTAATGGTGCCCGTTTTATCCAGCAATAAGGTATCAATATCACCGGCGACTTCAACCGCCTTACCAGACTTGGCAATCACATTGGCTTGTAAAGCACGGTTCATACCAGCTATACCAATCGCAGGCAATAACCCGCCGATCGTGGTAGGTATAAGGCAGACCAGCAATGCAATCAGCATCACATAATCCAGACTTACGTCCAAAAAACTCGCTATAGGAGGCAGGGTCGCAACCACCAACACAAACACCATTGTCAGAGCGGCAAGCAACACGGTTAACGCTTGCTCATTGGGTGTTTTTTTCCGTTCAGCCCCCTCGACCAGGGCAATCATTTTATCCAGAAAGCTATGACCTGGTTCCTGGCTCACTTGCACAACAAGCTCACCAGTCAGCAAAATGGTGCCAGCAATCACACTTGAACGATCAGTATTTGCTTCCCGGAGCACGGCAGCAGACTCTCCTGTTACCGCCGACTCATTGACGGTACCGAACCCCTTAAGGATTTCACCATCGACAGGAATCACCTCACCCGCTTTGACCAAAACCTGATCACCGGGTTTTAACAGTGATGCATCCACACTATCGAGCTTCCCTGCGCTGATGCGTGTCGCTTTTAACGCAGCACGCGTTGCTTTAAGGGACTGAGCCTGGCCTTGCCCCCGAGCTTCAGCAAAAGCTTCTGAGAAGTTTGCAAACAACAGTGTGAACAATAAAATGACACTGCAACTGATCGCCAATCCAAATGGCTGTTGCTGCAACATTAGTTGAAAACTAAGCAACAACGACACCAGTGTACCAAGCCAGACAACAAACATGACCGGGTTCTTAAAAGCATGTTGCGGTAACAGCTTCACCAAAGAAACCATGATGATGCTCTTGAAATTAGAGGTTTGCATTAGAACGACTCCTTACCAATCACCGCAAGCTCCAGACCTTCACCAATAGGCCCCAATACTGCGGATGGCAGAAATGAAAGGAAATTCAACATTAAGATCACCACCACCAACGTGATGCAAAAGGTCAGACTGGATAATGTAATGGCATTACTGGATTGCTGTGAAACCCGCTTTGAGGCCATCATGCCTGCTACAGCCAATGGCAAGATAATTGGCAAATAGCGGCCAAGCAACAAGGTAAGAACAGCAGATAGATTCCACCAGGGCGTATCATCGTCCAGTCCCTCAAAACCAGATCCATTGTTGGCAAAAGCAGAAGTGTACTCATAGAAGACCTGTGAAATACCATGGAAACCGGGATTGGTGTTGCCTGTTAAAGATGGAAATGCCACTGTCACCGCAGTCAGTACCAAGATTACAGCTGCAGGTAATACCACCAAGCCTCCCAACAGACTTATCTCTTTAGTTTCTAGTTTGCGACCTAGCAATTCAGGTGTTCGCCCCGTCAATAAGCCCGCCAAAAACACAGCAACCCAGACATAAACAATAAAGTTAATCAAGCCGCTGCCAATACCACCCCAGATGGCATTGATCAGCATACCGGCCCGTGTAGTTAACCCTGCGATTGGATTCAAAGAGTCATGCATGGCATTGACAGAGCCATTCGAGGTTTGGGTGGTTAACGTTGCCCACAGTGCAGAAGTATCCGAACCAAACCGGAATTCTTTTCCTTCCATATTCGAACCGGGATGACTTAAATCAGCCAAGGCTGCATTTTGCTGTCGCTCGCTGTATATCGTCGCCGTAATCAAGCTCAGACTGAGCACGCCCATAACCACAAAAGCCATCGCCGAGAATGAACGGCTCCTAAGCACTGAGCCGGCCATCAATACCAGTGCAATAGGGATCAACCATATGGCGATCAGTTGCAGAACATTGCTCAGCGGAGTCGGGTTCTCATATGGGTTGCTGCTGTTGGGTCCAAAATAGCCCCCGCCATTGGTACCAAGTTGTTTAATGGCAATCATAGCGGCCGCAGGCCCACGAGGGATTTCTTGCTGCACCACCTCAGTGGCAGGATCTAAGGTTGTCGCCATGGCTGCCCCTTGAAAGGTACTGGGTGTACCTTGCCAAACCAACAACAATGAAAGTACGAAGGCAATGGGCATCAGTACCCGAAACACCGCCCGGGTCGTATCAACATAAAAGTTTCCCAGATCCCGCGGTTCCCCTTCTTTAGCGCTCTGATGATTACGACCACCAGACATAGCACGTAATATTGCCAAGCAGGCAGCCAAACCCATCGCGGGTGTCAAAAACTGCAACGTAACAATTAACGTTCCTTGCGACAGATACGTCAGTTGAGCTTGACCGCTGTAATGCTGTTGATTGGTATTGGTTAAGAACGAAACAGCCGTATGCAAAGCAAGATCCCAGCTCAACGCCCCTATGCCATCCGGGTTTAAGGGGAGAATATGCTGAAACTTAAGAATGAGAAATGCCAGGATACCAAACATCAAGTTTGTTAGTAGAAAAGCTTTCGCATAGACTTGCCAAGTCATGCCCTGCGAAGCCTGAACGCCTAACAAGGTGTATAAAAGTGACTCAAGCGGCAGAAATAGTCGATCACTAAAGTGGGGACTTTGATTAAACACCCCTGCCATATAGCGACTTAATGGCCAAGCCAGTGCTAGTGTCAGCAAAATAATCGTAGAAACCTCAAGCATAACTTCTCCTAGAACTTTTCTGGGTAAAACATGGCGAATGCCAAGTAGACCAACAGAAAAATAGTGATAAGCAACAACAATGTATTCATGGGTACCTCCTGATTGGAGGCATGATTCTCTGAGGTTTTGGCGTAATTTTTCTAGATTAAGAAGCCGTGGATGGCATAAAGAATGTCTAAGTATGAATAAAGAAAGTGTAAAGTGCGACGCTGTGCTTCAAACTATTCATTAAGCTCTGCTAATTTGTCCTGTTGATACAGGCTTTCAAGCTCTGCGGCCTTTTGCTGCGCCGCCAATTTCTGCACGTCTTGATTGATTTTCTGCATATGACTATTTTTCCTTAATGTACTGGATACCCTGTTCATTTTTTTAAAACGCCAGCGAGTTAATAGCAAACTTTTGAAGCATAATATCACCAGAAACCTTGCTTCGTTAAAGCCATGATTCTTGACAAACTGCATCCGGCACCATAATCTTACCTAAGTCTTACTTTACGAAATAGCTGCCGTGGAAACCACCAAATTATCCAGCAAAGGCCAGGTCATCATACCGAAGCATATCCGGCAATCTCATCACTGGGAATCAGGTTTAGAGCTGCAAGTGATTGAACAAGAGGGTGGTGTTTTGCTAAAGCCGAAAGCCCCCTTTGCCCCAACCGCACTGACAGAGGTTGCTGGCAGCTTGCCCTATTCTGGCAGCAGCAAGACCAATGCAGAGATTGAAACCGCAATGAAACAAGCCGCGAAAAAGGCCTGGCGTGATAGCAATTGATACCAACATCATTGTCCGGCTACTCACCAAGGACGATGCGGTGCAGTATGCGGCCAGTCTTCAACTATTCGAAGCCGAACAAATATTTATACCCGATACCGTGATTCTGGAAACTGAGTGGGTACTGCGCTTCGCATACGACTTCGAACCCCAGCAGATTTGCGCAGCACTTAGAAAGTTATTTGGGTTGCCAAACGTGGCTTTATCCAATCCGTATCTGATGGCACAAGTTTTGGACTGGCATCAGCAAGGGCTGGATTTTGCCGATGCTTTTCATTTAGCCCAAAGCCAGCAGTTGCCGACTTTCAAAACCTTTGACGAAAAACTAATTAAAGCCGCCAAAAATCTTTCCTCGTGCGTAGTTCAGAAACCCTGAGCTCAGTGGCGAAAACTAACCAACGGTGTCAGCTGCTCAGCCCAGGTGTGGTGTGCACCCTCGCCCTGCGCTTCTAAAAACTCCAGCAAACCGTCGAGAAAGACTCTGACCCGGGCAGGCAAGTAATCGCGCTTGGGGTAAATGGCAAAAACGCCGTTGTCTGGCTCCGGTGGCCGGTAGTAAGGGTACAGCGAAACCAAAGCCCCGCTTTGCAGCCCCTCTTTAGCCAGAAAGTGAGGCAACTGCGCAAAACCCACGCCATCGGCACACAGCTGGGCCATGGCTTCGCCATCATCGGTGATATGCCTTGGCTGCAAAGCAGTGGGTTGATAGTTGCCATCGGCATCTGGCAGCATGATAGGTTGCAGCTGCTGGGTTTGTTTGAAGCGAAAGCCTATCCAGGCATGCTGGGTAAACTCATCGGCATAAGCCGGCGTGCCATGCTGGGATAAATAGCCAGGGGAAGCACAGACCAGAAAATCCATCGGGCTTAAGCGCCTTGCGACCAGCCGACTGTCTTTGATGTAGCCGGTGCGCAGGGCGATATCGATGTCGTTTTCTATCAGATCAACATGCAGATCATTGAGTTGCAAATCCAGCTGTATCGCCGGATAACGCTGACTGAATGCCTGTAGCATCGGGCGCAGATAGAGATGGCCGTAACAGACAGCGCACGTGATCCGAAGCACCCCGCCAGGCCGGTCATTTAATTGCTGAAGCTCACGCTCGCAGCAACTAAGCTCCTGCATCATGCTGCGCACCGTCGCCGCATAACGCCGTCCAGCCTCGGTAATGCTTAAACGCCGGGTCGAACGCTGGAAGAGTGTCAATGCCAATTGTGCCTCGAGCCGGCCAATGGCTTTGCTTACGGTAGAAGGATCCGTACCACAGCTTTTGGCTGCGGCGGCGAAGCTACCACCATCACAAGTTGCTAAAAAAATCTCCAACAAACGCAGTTTGTCCATCATTACTCACTGCCCTCAGCCCTACAATCAATCCAAAATACCATGAAATTCATGAATTGTATTCATGAGTGAAAGGGTGTTACAGCTAATTTTCTTTTAAGTGTACGACCATAGAATACCAGCCAACAACGAGCAGAAGGATACAGAGGATAACTATGTTGCGCATTTCAACATTTTCTACGGTCATAGCAACCGCCAGCAACAGACCAGATCTTCACCACTGGCTGGCAGCCCTGCTGCTAGCCTTTATCACCATGAGCGGCTTGTCTTACATCAACTTTCTCCCGGCTCTGGTCAGTGCACTGGCCGGTGACATTGGTTTTAGTGAGGTACAGGCGGGCCAAATCGTAGCACTGAATGGCTACGGTGCTTTGTGTGGCACCAGTCTGGCGATTTTCTTAGTACGCCACATCCGTTTTCGCCCGGTGCTAATAGCAGCTTTACTGCTGTTGGCAAGCATGGATATTGCCACCCTCTGGCTGGATGATTTCTTGCTGCTGCTCGGCTGGCGCTTTCTCGCCGGCCTGGCTGGTGGTCTCGCCCTTGGCTTGGGTGTGGCCCTGCTGGCACGACACCCTTACCCCGATCGGGCCTTTGGCGCTTTATTGTTTGTGCAATTCAGTGTTGGCTCCCTGGTAATTTACCTGCTGCCCACGCTCGAAGCCATGCTCAGTGCCCATGCTGTCTTTTATGTGATGGCCAGCTTTGCAGTGCTTAGCCTGGTGTTGGTGTGCTTACTGCCAGCTGGCCGGCTGCAGGCGGCCCCCGATCAGGTGCCTGGTATCTCACCCAGCAACCAGCATGGCAGAGCTGTCATCACGGTGCTGTTGCTGCTGGCAGCCATGCTGGTGTACCAAATCGCCGCCAGTGCCATCTGGGCCTATGCTGCGTTAATCGGCACTGCCGCGGGTGTGCACCATGAAAGCGTCAGCACCACCATCGCAGTGACCGGGATGCTGGGTTTGCTGGGCGCTCTGTTACCCATGATGCTGGGCAATAGCTATGGTCGCCTCCCCTGGCTGATTGCTGGCTGCGTGTTCTCCATCAGCGCTGCCATCCTGCTCACTTATCCCAGGCAAGGTCCGTCCTATCCCCTGGCGCTGGCACTGTTGTTCTTTTCCTGGCCAGCGGTGCAATCCTTCTTGTTGGCAGCAACCTCAGCCCTGGATAGCTCCGGCCGGCTGGCGACCCTGGTGGCGCTGGTGTCTTCTGTCGGCCTGGCCACAGGGCCTCTGCTGGCTTCGGCATTGATCGCTGACAGCCATTTCGGCTTGATGCTGCAGATTGGCGCCAGCCTCTTTGTGGTCAGCCTGCTGTTACTGTACAAGCCTATTCTTTGGTCCGGGCAGCATGCTAAGGAAGCTTAACTTATGATTCGTTACCTATTGAATAAAATGCTGCTAACGCTAAAAAAGCGCTACCACTACGATGTGCGCTATCAACAGGATATTCTGCAAGCTGATCTGGCTGCGTTTTTAAAGTTCATCGGGTTTCAGACCATGGCGACTCACTCAGGCCCGGTACCGCTTGATGCACTCTACGCCGCCAGAATAGGCGCTCTCCTGTCGGAAGACTGTGGCCCCTGCACCCAACTGGCGGTGGATTTGGCACTCGAGGCCGGGGTGGCCCCTACCATAATCCAGGCCATTGTGCAGCGCGATGTAGCAGCTCTGCCAACGGAAGTGGCCCTGGTGGTGAACTTTACGGAGCTGGTGTTAACCCGCAAGCCGGAGGCGGATGCGCTACGTGAAGGCATCCTGGCGCTGTGGGGGCAACAAGGGCTTATTGCCCTTGCTTTTGCAATCAGTGCGTACCGGGTATATCCTGCGCTAAAGTACACATTGGGTTACGGCAAAGCCTGCAGTCAGGTGGTTGTTGATCACCAGGCTCTGGTGCCAAAGGTCTCTGACGATTTGTCAGCCTGAGTACTGTACTGTGGTTTCTATAGGATACCCCCAACATCAGCGTCTTTGTTACTGTATAAAAAAACCCCGGCTTTGTACCGAGGCTCTGTATCAACAAGCCTTGAAAGCAGGCCTGGTTCTTAATCGACCTTACACGGCTTCAGTTGCCAGACCCGGTCTACATAGTCCTGAATCGAGCGATCCGAGGTGAACTTGCCAACACAGGCGGTGTTCATGATGGCTTTTTTCGCCCAGCCGGCTTTGTCGCGGTACCAGCCGTCGATTTGCTGTTGCGCCGCCTGGTAGCCTTCAAAGTCGGCCAGCACCAGATAAGGATCGCCACCTTCCAGCAAGCTGTGCTTGATGGCCGCCAGCTCGCCCGGCTTGCCCGGCGTGAAGTAATCGGTTTCCAGCCAGTCCAACACGGCTTTGATCTCCGGGTTGTTGTGGTAGTAATCCCGGCTGTGGTAGCCACTTTGACGCAGTGCTTTCACTTCATCGACCGTTAAACCAAAGATGGCGATGTTGTCCTCGCCCACCTCCTCGGCAATCTCGATGTTGGCGCCATCCAAAGTACCCACCGTAATGGCACCATTTAACGCCAGTTTCATATTGCCGGTACCGGAGGCCTCTTTACCGGCGGTGGAGATTTGCTCCGACACATCGGCTGCCGGGATCATCTTCTCGGCCAGCGTGACCCGGTAGTTCGGCATAAAGACCACTTTGATGCGATCTTTAACCCGCTTGTCGTGATTGATCTTCTCGGCCACTTTGTTGATGGCATAGATGATCTCTTTCGCCAGCTTGTAGCCAGGCGCTGCCTTGGCACCAAAAATAAACACCCGTGGCACCATATCGTAATCCGGGTTTTGCAGGATCCGACGGTACAATGCAAGAATATGCAACAGATTCAGATGCTGGCGCTTGTACTCGTGCAGCCGCTTGATTTGAATGTCAAAGATGGCAGCTGGATCGACCGCTACACCAGTCAGATCCTGGATCACTTTGGCCAAATCAGCTTTGTTCTGCTGCTTGATGGCCATAAAGTCGTCCTGCACCTTAGGATCATCGGCATAAGCGGCCAGTTTCGACAACTGCTTCAGATCCGTTGGCCAGTCGCTGCCAATCAAACGGTCCAGCATCGACGACAGCCGCGGGTTACAGGCTTTTAACCAGCGCCGTGGCGTAACACCATTGGTGACATTGGTAAATTTTTCGGGCCAGAGTGCTACCATTTCCGGGAACAAGTCGGATTGCACCAGTTTGGAGTGGACTTCGGCCACACCATTGACCCGGAACGAGCCCACCACCGACAAATGCCCCATCCGCACCATCGGCTCATGGCCTTCTTCGATAATGGAGAGTTTGCGCTTTTTGTCGTTGTCGCCCGGCCAGCGCACATCCACTTGCTCCAACAAGAAACGACGGTTGATTTCGTAAATGATTTCCAGATGGCGCGGCAGTACTTTTTCAAACATCCGCACCGACCAACTCTCCAGCGCCTCGGGCAGCAAGGTATGGTTGGTGTAAGCAAACACCTGCTGACAAATGCCCCAGGCTTCATCCCAGTGCATATCGGCGCGGTCGACCAGAATACGCATCAGCTCCGGGATAGCGACCGCCGGGTGGGTGTCGTTCAGCTGAATCACCACTTGCTCTGGGAACTTGCTCCAGTCATCGCCATGGGCGCGCTTGTAACGGCGAATAATGTCTTTTAACGAGCAGGAGCAGAAGAAATACTGCTGGATCAACCGCAGCTCTTTACCTGCTTCGGTTTCATCGTTCGGGTACAGTACCTTGGAAATGGTTTCCGCTTCGATGTTTTCGCGTGAGGCATCGACGTAGCCGCCGGAGTTAAATACATCCCAGTTAAAGAAATCACTGGCACGGCTTTCCCATAAACGCAGCACATTGACCGAGCTGCCATGATAACCCACCACCGGAATGTCCCAGGGCACCCCTTTGATGATGCGCCCCGGGTGCCAGACTTTCTTCATGCGGCCTTGCAGGTCATAGACGGTTTCGACATAGCCATAGACCGAAATTTCCTGCACCGACTCTGGCCGGCATATTTCCCAGGGGTTGCCGTATTCGCGCCAGCTGTCCGGTCGCTCGATTTGCCGGCCTGCCTGAAACTCCTGCTGGAACAAACCATGCTCGTAATGGATACCATAACCGACCGCCGGCAGGTTCATGGTGGCCAGCGAGTCGATAAAGCAAGCGGCAAGACGGCCAAGGCCACCGTTGCCAAGCGCCATGTCTTCTTCCTGATCTTCCAACTCGGCAATATCATGGCCCAGCTCAGCCAGCGCTTGCTTGGCAGACTGATACAAGCCCAGGTTGTGCAAATTGTTGCTAAACAGACGGCCCATCAGGTATTCCAGGCTGAAGTAATGCACCGCCCGGGTATCTTGTTGGTAATGCTCGCGCTGCGTGGTACGCAAGCCGTCGAACACGGATTCATTCACTGCCGCACAGGTAGCCCGCCACCAGGCTTGCGGGCTGGCCTTATTGATATCGGTGCCCAGGGTCGCATGCAGATGACGTACGATTCGCTCTTTCAGCTGCTCGGCAGTTAGCTGCATAGCGGCAGAACTCGGTTTTGTGGAAGTAGTTTTCTTAGTCATTGCCAATCCTGTTGGTTAGAAGCTCACCTGTCATTCACAGCCGCAGCGAAAACACCTGCTGCTGGCTGCTTGCTAAGCTTAGCTGGTTGCTAAGCTCAGACAAGTGAAAGATTTCCTGCTATTAAATGTAAAAAGATTACAAAAAACAAGGCAGGAATACGTTTGCAGTGGCATTGACAATAAATTATCGTAAGAATATTACACTATTTAGCGCCATCACTCCTTGATGGCGGCAAAAACAGCATCGACAAACGCTTTCGCATCGACTTCCAACTGAGCCAGATGGCTGGCATCGACGAAGCTTTCGAGATAAATTTTGTAGGTATTTTCGGTACCTGAAGGCCGGGCCGCAAACCAGCCATTTTTAGTCACCACTTTCACCCCGCCAATACCGGCCTGGTTGCCAGGTGCTTTGGTCATGACCGCCAAAATCGCATCCCCGGCCAATTCAGTTTGCGCGACACTGCCGGCATCCAATTGTTTCAGCGCTTGCTTTTGCGCAGGCGTTGCCGCAGCATCCAGCCGACGGTACAAAGGACTCCCCAGCTCTTTGGTCAATGCCTGGTACTGCAAAAAGGGATCAACCCCGGTTTTGGCCAGCATCTCGGCTGCCAACAGCCCCAGAATAAAGCCGTCTTTATCGGTGCTCCAGGCGCTGCCATCAAACCGCAAAAAGCTGGCACCGGCGCTTTCCTCACCACCAAAAGCCACACTGCCTTCGGCCAGGCCATCGACAAACCATTTAAAGCCCACCGGTACTTCATAGAGTGAACGGCCACGCGCCGCCACCACCCGGTCAATTAAGGCGCTGGATACCAGGGTTTTGCCAATCTTAAGCTCCGCAGACCAGGCTGGCCGATTGCTGAGCAGGTAATTGATGGCCACCGCCAGATAATGGTTCGGATTCATCAGGCCGCCACTGCGGGTGACAATACCATGACGGTCAAAGTCCGGATCATTGCCAATGGCGATGTCGTACTGATCTTTGAGTTGAATCAAATGACTCATGGCATACGCCGATGAACAGTCCATTCGTATCACACCGTCTTTATCGAGCGGCATAAAACCAAAGGTCGGATCGACTTTGTCGTTGACCACCGTTAGGTCGAGCCCATAGCGCTTAGCAATCACTGGCCAGTAATCAATGCCTGAGCCACCCAGGGGATCGACCGCTATGCGGATGCCGGCTTTGGCAATGGCTGCCATATCCACCACGTGCTGCAAATCCTCGACGTAAGGCGCAATGTAATCAATAGCCTCGCACAACGGGGATGCCAGTGCCTGTTCTAAGCTGACACGTTTCACACCAGCAAGATCAGCTGCCATCAACTGATTGGCGCGCCGCTGAATGATATCGGTTACGTCGCTGTCAGCCGGTCCGCCATGCGGTGGGTTGTATTTTATCCCCCCATCTTGTGGTGGGTTGTGCGATGGCGTGATCACCAGACCATCGGCTTGCTCGGCATGCGTTTTGTTATGGCAGATAATGGCGTGAGACACCACAGGTGTCGGCGTAAAACCCTGCCCTTGCTGGATGCGTACCCGTACACCGTTGGCCACCAGCACCTGCAACACCGAGGCAAAAGCGGGCTCCGATAATGCATGGGTATCCTTACCGACAAAGAGCGGGCCAGTGAAGCCAGCTTGCAAGCGATATTCGGCCACCGCCTGGCTAATGGCCAGCAAATGCGGCTCATTAAACGCATGCGCCAGGGCACTGCCACGATGGCCTGAAGTCCCGAAGCTGACCTGGTGCTGTGGATTAGCAACATCCGGCTTTAGTTCGTAATAACTGCTAACCAGCTGACAGACATTAATCAACTGATCCTGACTGGCAACCTGGCCAGCATTCGGGTGAACAGACATAATGGCTTCCTTATAATAAATCGCGTATTTGTTCTGCTTCCATGTCGCTGTAGCCAAGCTTTAACGCAGCTTCGGTCAGCATCATTTTTTTACGGGTGGTGTTGGAGTTGGTGATCACCCAAAAGTCGCTGTCCGGGATGGCTTTAGGATTCGTACTGCTGCCCGATTGCAACAGTTCACTGTCGCTGCGACCGAAATACTGCCGATCACGGCCTTTAATCTCCAATACCTTGGCAAATTGCTTGGGATGAGTCTTGGCCAACGCCGATAAAATCAGTAAAAAACGGCCGACAATGCTGGACTCCGCTTGCAAGTCCTGCCGGCTGATACGATCAAACACCGAGCCTTTTGCACTTTGTTTGCTGTCATCGGGCTGGTTTTTACTGGCAGCCTTAGGTTGCTCAGTCGCATCGGTTTTGCCAAGCGTGGATGAACTGCCTTCAGTGACTGGCACAACAGCATCGGCTGAGCCCAGCAGTAAACGGCGCAGGATCTGTGAGGCACTCTCACCAATTTGCTGAGTCTGGCTGGCGATGTACTGGTACAACTCTTCATCTATTTCAATGGTTTTCATGCTTTTGGCCTGTTGCGAAAGGTTCGGTTCTTTGTCTTTGGCCATTATATAAAGCCACCAGAGCAGATACCAGCCTGTATCGTCTGGTTGCTCGTTTCTGCTACCATACCCCACAATTGCATCCAGCCCAATGCTCCGGGCGCAAAAGTCACAGGATTGTCATGAAACTTTTTACAGAGCAACGTGGCAGCGGCCCCTATCTGGTGTTGCTGCATGGTCTTTTTGGCAGCCAGGATAATCTGGCGGGAATAGCCCGGGCCGCAGCGCCATTCTTCACGGTCGTCAGCGTAGATTTACCCAACCATGGCCGCTCCCCTCACTGCGATAGTATGAATTACCCAGAGATGGCCCAGGCTGTGCTCGACAGCTTGCCAGCGGATGCCGACAGCTTTTATCTGCTAGGGCACTCCATGGGCGGTAAAACCGCTATTCAAATCGCCTTGCAGGCCCAAAAGCGGGTCAAGGCCTTGCTGGTGGCAGATATTGCTCCGGTTCAGTACGACGATCGCCACAGCAGCATTATTGATGCTATGCAAAGTGTGCAGTTGGATAGTCTGGGTTCGCGCCAGGAGGCCGACCAGCAATTGGCGCGTACCATTAAGGAGCCAGGTGTACGGCAATTTTTGCTGAAAAACCTGGTGAAAGAAAACGACCGCTTTTACTGGCGCTGCAATCTGCCCGTGATCGCACGCTGCTATTCGCAGGTATTAGCAGCACCCACAGGCGCGCCCTATTCCGGGCCCGTGCTTTTTATTAAAGGCGCCAACTCTGATTACATTGAGGCCAGCCACCAAAGCGCTATAAAGGCACTGCTGCCCAAAGCCAGGGCGAAAATCATTCATGGTGCTGGCCATTGGCTGCACGCGGAAAAGCCCGCTGCCTTTCATAAAATTGTGCTGGATTTTTTACAGACAGAACCTGCTTAGCCGGTTGATTTTTGAGCAATGAATTTGTGATAAAACAAGAAATACTTACCCGCTTTATGCTATAGTGCCGCCGTTTTTTTCTGGCGGTGTGCGCATTATGGGTTACGATATTGAGTTGTACGAATCGTTGGCACTGTGGATTGGTCTGGCCATCTTGTTTTTCTTTATTGGTATGGCCATTCAGGACGTGTTAAAGCGTGGCAAGGTGCCGCTGTTTGGCCGGGTGTTTGTCTGGATCGTTCTATTTACCGGTTGTGCCGGCTTTATCGCCAAAGGCATTATCCAGTTTATTTACGAAACACAAGGGCTGGGTTGATGGCCAAAAGCAGTAGCGACCGCACCACACCCGATTTATTTGCGCAGGAAAAACGGCCGGGCCGGCCTCGCACCAACCTGTTACCGCGCCAGGAGCAACTCAAGTTTAATAAGCGCAATCAGGTAAAACGCGATCGGGAAAAAGGCTTGAAGCGTATTGAATTTAAAGTACCTGCTGAGCTTTATCAGCAGCTTTCAGAAGCGGCAGAGCAAGCGCACCTCACCCGCAGCGCTTATCTGGAGCAGGTTTTAACCAACGTTTTAATTAAGTAAAAGGCATGCATCTATGGCAACTGTAGGTATTTTTTTCGGCAGTGATACCGGCAACACCGAGCACATCGCCAAAATGATCCAGAAAGAGCTGGGCAAACACCTGGTAGAAGTGCGGGATATTGCCAAAAGCAGCAAAGAAGACATCGCCAACTTCGATTTGTTGTTGCTGGGTATCCCAACCTGGTATTACGGTGAAGCTCAGTGCGACTGGGATGATTTTTTCCCGGAGCTGGAGGCCATCGATTTCACCGATAAGCTGGTCGCTCTCTTTGGCTGCGGTGATCAGGAGGATTACGCCGAATACTTCCTGGACGCGATGGGGACCCTGCGCGATATCATTGAACCCAAAGGCGCTATTCTGGTTGGTCTGTGGCCAACCGAGGGCTACGATTTTGTCGCCTCCAAAGCGTTAGCAGACGACAATCACTTTGTTGGCCTTGGCATTGACGAAGATCGCCAGCCCGAGCTGACCGAACAACGGGTCAAAGCCTGGTGCAAACAAGTGTACGATGAAATGTGCTTAAAAGAGCTGGAAGGCTTGTAAACACAACAATCAGGGCATGCCAAGCATGCCCTTTTTTATTCAGTTTTATCCTGTTTCATGGCCGCTGATAACGATGCGGTCTCTTCAGACTTAGCCTTATCCTGCGACGGGGCTTCATCTTCCTGCATGCCCTTTTTAAAGCTTTTAATGCCAGTTGCCACATCCGACATCAACTGTGGAATTTTACCCCGGCCAAACAACAATAAAAATAACACCACCACCAACAAGATCTGCCAAAAACTTAGCGCCATAATTGCCTCGATTGTTTTTTGCCTGTCTTTAGCATGGCGCAACTTTGTGACGTTAAGATTGCACCTTTCAATTTGATGAAAAAACAACAGCCCACCCACTTTGACACAGAAAAGTCACATTGCTTTGCTAGCTTTTGTCTATCAGCAGCAAATCGAGATAACTATGTTTGATCTAAGTTGGATGGAACTGGTGTTTTTGGCTATTTTGGCCTTGATTGTGGTTGGGCCGAAAGATTTACCTAAACTGGCCCGTGGTATTGGTCAGATGTGGAGTAAGGGGCGCCGCTTGTATCTGGACATGCAACAAAAATTACACCGGCTGGAAACCGAGATGGAGTTAGCCAAGGGCGATGATCCAACCAAAGCACCCAGTTACTACGATTTACTGCCCGAGCATGTCCGGCAGGCGATGGAACGACCCGAGCCTAGTAGGGATGCGGCAGAAAACCAACGGATTGAGCAAGAATACCGCCAAGCCATGACTGAACTTGAACAACAGCATGCCGCCAAGCAAGCGGAGCTCCACCATGAAGGATGATGCACTGGACTTAGCCCGGGCTCCTTTGCTGAGTCATTTGCTGGAGCTTCGAAGCAGATTGTTACTTTGTCTTGGTATATTTGCACTGACATTCATTGGTTGCTATCTGGTGTCTGAGCAGATTTACAATTTCTTGTTACAGCCCTTAGTCCAAAGCTTTGACGATCCAAACAGCCGCAGGATGATTTTTACCGGCTTGCATGAAGCCTTTATGACTCAGCTGAAAGTTGCTCTTTTTGCAGCGATGTTACTCACGCTGCCATTTGCCTTGTTGCAATTGTGGCGTTTTTTGGCACCTGCTTTGTACCAACATGAACGCCGTTACACCCTGGTTCTAATGCTCAGTACCCCCTTATTATTTCTGGCCGGAGCTGCGCTGGCCTATTACCTGGTGTTTCCTCTTGCCTGGGAGTTCTTTCTGAGCTTTGAAACCACAGCAACGGAGCAACGCATAGCAGTACAACTGGAAGCCAGAGTCAGCGAATATCTGCACCTGGTGATGCGGCTGGTACTGGCATTTGGTATCAGTTTTCAGCTCCCTATCCTGCTATTTTTACTGGCAAAAACAGGCATCGTAACGGCCCAAGGGCTGGCAGAAAGCAGGCGTTATGCCATCGTCGCAACTTTCGCGGTGGCAGCCATCATCACACCACCTGATTTGATTTCACAAATTGCACTCGGAACCCCAATACTTTTGCTGTATGAGCTTTCCATAGTGCTCATCCGGCTGGAGCAACGCTGGCAGCTTTCCCGCCAGCACAAGCCGAAATAGTCACATAAATTACATCCAAATGAATCATAAAATTCATTTTTAAATCACCATTGCGTCATCTGGCCGGCTTATCTTGTGTCCGGTGCAGCTATGACTTCGCACAATCACAACAACAAACTTTCGGAGTAAGCAATGGACAACCAGACAATAACCGACCCAATCGAGCAGACCTCAACTGCTCAACCCATTTTAAACCGACGTGATTTTGTCAAAGGCAGTGCCGTTGGCGCTGCGGCCATTTCCTTCGGCGCCCTGGCAAGTGGCAATGCCTCTGCTTTTAGTAAAGATTATGGCCCACTTGCACCAGTAGCTGATGAAGTCACCGGCCTTCCGCTGCTGCAGCTACCTGCGGGCTTTCGTTATTTATCCTATGGGTGGCATGGCCAAACCATGCTGGACCGTACCCCAACCCCGGGTGTGCATGATGGCATGGCGGTGGTGATGAGCCAGGGAAGTAGCATCTCTTTGGTCCGTAATCATGAAGTCCGCGGTGCCGGCCCGGCAGTCCCATCACCAGCCATATACAATCCTTCCGCACCAGGTGGTACCAGCAATCTGTTGTTTGATCCTATTGCCGGACGCTGGCTTGGCTCTTACATGAGCATCAGCGGTACCTCGACCAACTGCGCTGGCGGCTTAACTCCTTGGGGAACCTGGCTGACCTGCGAAGAAACCACGGCAACCTACAATGGCGTTCCTCATGGCTGGATTTTCGAAGTTCCTGGCTTCGGTTTAGCCAACCCGGTGCCTCTGAAGGCTATGGGCCGCCGGGCCCATGAAGCAACCGCTACCGATCCGGTAACCGGTTATGTCTATATGACCGAAGATGCAGGCACCTCCTCTGGATTCTATCGCTTCCGTCCATTTGAATATGGCAACCTGGCTGCCGGTGGCGTGCTTGAGATGCTGAAAGCGACCGAGATCTTTAACGCTGATTTACGTGGTAACTATCCTAATGGTACCAGCTGGGATATCGAGTGGGTGGTGATTGATGAGCCTGAGTCCATTAACCCGCGCAACTACACTCAGGGCTTCAACAAGGGTGCAGCACGTTTTGCCCGGCTGGAGGGTGCCTGGTACGACACCGGGTTAATTTATTTTGACTCTACCAGTGGTGGTGCTATAGGCCGCGGTCAAATTTTTGCGTTTGATCCACGCAGAAACACTCTCACCATGATATTCCAAACCACCAATCAGCTGAGACACCCGGTATCCCCGGATAACCTGGCCGTAAGTCCACGCGGTGGCATCATCATTTGTGAAGATCGCAGTGGTTCCTTGCAACGCCTGATAGGCCTGACCCCAAGCGGCAATGTTTTTGAGTTTGCCCGCAATAACACCGTCCTGTCGGCTGCGGATATTGCCGCAGTCGATAGTATCTATCCGGGTGTTGCCAGCCGCATTAACCCTGGCAACTACCAGAGCTCAGAAATGGCAGGTGTCTGTTTCCACGATCGCTGGATGTTTGTCAATATTCAAACACCTGGTATCACCTTTGCCATTACTGGCCCATGGAACGATGGGATTTTATAACAGGAGTTTTGCCATGAAATCATTCGTGATGATCGTTGTGTTGCTGTGTTCTTTTCAGCTCAAAGCCTTACCATTGCATTACTTTGGTGACTTCACTGGTTCTGGTCATTACCAGGGCACGGTTACCAGTGCCAGCAGCTGGGTAAACCCACCACTATTCGCACTGAATAGCTGGAGTGAACAGGTGAACTTATGGGGCTTTGAAGCTACAGCCGGTGATCTGCTAAGTGTGGACATGCTGACCGGTTCAGATTTTGTTGGTGGCTTTAGCATCTACTTTGGAGAAATCACTGCTCAGGATCTGCTGCTGGGTTTATTCAACAACAGTGGCAATACTGGAAGTGCGCTTTATGTTGGAGGTACCAGCACCTTTATGGCGGACAGCTGGGTCCACGACCTGGTCCTTGGAACGACTGGTTTTTATACCCTGGTAGCAGGAGGAAAATCCGGTCTGGGCTTTGGCACTGAGTACAACTATGTCCTGAATGTGGTGCAAACATCAGCTACAGCTGTATCTGAGCCTGCATCTCTGGCGTTGCTGCTCAGCAGTTTGTTGTTCGTTGGTTTTGCCCGCCGTCGTTAAAACTGTTGCGAAGGTGCTCACACACCTTCGCAAACTCGCTCACCTGGCCGAGCGTTTTTTACGAACATAAATGGTTCGGTTTACTTCGCAAACAATAGCGCCCTGCTGATCTTTGATGTGCACCAGAAACTCCGGGAAATGCTTATCACCATCGTCTGTAGCAGCTTTAATATCCGCTAACACCTGATCGGACAGCCAAAACTCAGCAGTTAACGCCCCTCGGCCCGGCGCAATGAAATCAATATCCGCTTTTTTGTCCCACACATGATAATCCTTGCCCAAAGCCCCCATGATCATTAAAGGGTAAATCGGATCGGTCATCGCAAACATCGAGCCACCGAACTGACTGCGATTGATGTTTTTGGTCCAGGGTCTGGATTTCAACCGCACCCGCACATAGCAAAAATCATCCCGGATGGTTTCTACCCGGATGCCACTAAAGAAAAATGGTGGCCACAGGTTCAGCAACCGCTTCATCAACCCTGGCTTCATTGTCCACTGCATTTGCATTCTCAACTGGTATGACCTGGTGCGGCTATTCTACCTAAGCGATACCACAGTGCAAGTTTGCGTTGAATGCTTAACCTCTAAGCAGATGGCAGAATTAGCATTTGATTAAAGCTGCAATGGCTTTATAATCGAAGTTATGTTGACTAACTGAAGCATGCTATGACTGATCACAATACCGAACTTCGCAAAGCGGGTCTTAAAGTGACCTTGCCGCGCGTGAAAATCCTGGAGATCCTGCAAGATCCCAACAATCAGCATATCAGTGCCGAAGATGTGTACAAGTTATTGCTTGAGTCAGGTGAAGATATTGGTCTGGCAACTGTGTACCGGGTATTGAACCAATTTGATGATGCCGGCCTGTTAACCCGCCATCATTTCGAAGGTGGCAAGTCGGTATTTGAGCTGACCGGTAACAGCCATCATGATCATCTGGTCTGCCTCAACTGTGGTCGGGTGATTGAGTTTGAAGACGACACCATAGAGCGCAAGCAATTGGAAATCGCCACCAGGAATGGTCTAAAACTTACCAACCATAGTCTGTATTTGTACGGTGAGTGCGAGCAAAAGAATAACTGTCCGCACAACACCGACAATTAAACCAGCAGCAACAACCTGAATACGAAGGCCTTACTCTGTTAAGGCCTTTTTTGTGTCTGGCTGCCAGTTGTGCCAGCGTCTGGTGAGTCGGTAACTGGCATAACTAAACCACTCACCGCTTAACTTGGCATAAAAGTCATAGTTGCTTAAATTCACTGTCAACCAGCATTGCCAGCGACAAGGCAGAGGCCGGTAGGTACTGGTGCTGGCCGCTGAAAACTGCCCATTCAGCTGGTGCACATTGATCAGCCGTTGCACCCGCCAGCCATGATGATCACTGCTGATAAATCTCAGCGGCTGCTGGTGTTGAAAACGAGCAGCCAGCTGATAAAACTCCTGATAGGTGTTATCGCCACCATCGAAGCAATCAATGGCGCCATGAAAGCCGTGTTGTTGTAAATAGTGCACATAAGGACCACAGTGCCGTGTGGTAATCACCACAGGGAAGCTCTGGCCCGCCGTTTCTTGCAGCAAATGATCCAGCCGGTTGCGGGCACAAGCCGGCAGAGTCTGCTCTGAGCCACCACAACCAAGCAGTACCAGGGTGACATCACTCTGCATGGCTCCCTGGTTGCCTAATTGCTGCAACTGCCAGTGTCGTACCTGGTTGGTGACAAAGCTATTGCCCAGCAAATAAAAGACCAGCCACAATAGCCAAAGGCCCTTTTTCCGGTAACGCACAGCCGCAAGCAATAAAGCATACAAAAACAAGTTGTGCGGATACAGCACCAGTTGAATAAAGTCGGTCACAACAAACTCCTTTGTTCAGCGGCCAGCCTACTTTGTGTTGCCAGTTGGTAGCCACACCAACAACCCCAGGGCAGCCACAACAGGCCAGAGGTCAGTACATGACCGGCCAGCGCAGCAAGCAACAACAAAACGGTATTCACCAGCAACAACACCCGCCCCTCGGCAATCCCCCTCGCCTGCCAGCTAAGCCACAGCAGGTAACCAAACCAGCCAAGTGCAAACACTAGCGCCATGGCCCCAAAAAACACCGGCAAGTCAAAAAAGTCGGACTCAGCAAAGTATTTTTTTTGATAGAGGGCGATGCCGGCTTGCCCTACCCCCAGCAACCAGTGCCAGGGCGGAAAATGCTCCGTCAATACCTGCAGATTTTGCTGCATGTACAGCTCACGCGATGACAACATCAGGCCCAGCACGCCTTTTTCCTGCCAAACCCAGAGGAGCTTTTGATACAAACCAAGCTGTGTTAGCAAAGCTGGTAGCCAAAGCGGGCTGCTGATCAGCAACAGCATCGCCGCAGCAGCAATCACCACGGCGAATTGTCTGCGCCGCTCCGCCTCCTGATGCAATACAGGGATCAGCGCAGCCAACAACAACACCCCAAACAGGGCCGTTTTGGTCAATAATTGCAGCGCACAAAACAACGCCAGCATCAGCACCACCGCATAAAGCGCTTTGTGTTTGGCCCAGCATTGATGCAGCAAAAAAGCAGCCAGGATCAATAATAAAGCAGAGAGTTCATTGGCCGAGACAAAAAAGCCACTGCTCCCCAGCGAGCCAAGCTCAATTTGCTCCATCGGGCTATACGCGGCGTAGCCAAAACCGGCAAAGCCAAACACAAAATTCAGCAGCAACACCAGGCTAAAAAACAGCATCAGCCGCTGCAGGCTTCGCCGGGCGAGCTGCGGTTCCAGACGAGTGAGCCGCGCAAATGCCACCAACACAACCAAGGGTGCAAACAACTTACAGATAAGAATCAGCTCCTGACCAAAGCCGAGCGCAGGCCGGAGTTGCCATTGCGTGACGAAAGGCCCAAGCATGAGGCTGGCCGCCAAGCCGGCCAACAACAACAGAAAACGCCGGTCGCTGCTGTTGAGTAACCAGAGCATGGCAACCAGTAAGGCGCCTTTAAAAGCCTGAGCCACAGGCAAGCCAAGCATGCCCTGACTTTGCAGTGCGCCTTGCACCATATCAAGCAGCAAGCTAAAAGCCGCCAGCAGGAAAATGACATGCAAGCCAGTTGTGGTGGTGCTCTGTTTAATCAAATAACCCCCGCCAGCCTTTTTGCAATAACTTTAACCGTAACCTGCTTAACCAGGAGAACTTTTGTTTCAGGTAATAGCGGCATTTCAATGCTTTTAAGCCATAACGACTACTGCGCCACAGCTGACTGAGCGACATCGGTAATTGCTGCATACTATGGCGATAAAAAGCCTGATTTTGTAAATTACGCCCAGACATCAATGCCCGGTGCTTCACCACAAAGGCATCATGCGCCTGCAAGCGTTTCGGCGAACCACTAATACGGCCAGCTTCATGCCCCGCATTCACCTGATAGCTGATATGCGCAATGCGCCGGGCAGGTCCGAATCGGGCGACCACACGCACCCACATATCGTAATCCTGAAACGCTGCCAGCTGAGTATCAAACCCCCCCAGGGCCCGCATGGATTCGGTTGGTACCAGCGCCTGGTTCGATAAGGTATGCAAATCCAGCAATGTGTCCAGCGTGACTATGGCATCTTCGGCAAAACATGGCTTGGTGGTGGTTCCGTAGTGCCATAAATAGCCTGAACAGACCATGGCATCCCCCGGCTCAAAAGCCGCATACAAACTGGATAAACGATCCGGATAGAACACATCATCATCATCCAGCCCGGTAACATACTCTCCTTTGGCAGCCGCGATAGCGGTATTTCTTGCCGCACAAGCCCCCTGGCTTTGCTCATGATGCAACAAACGCACTTTGGGGTGTTGGCCATAGGTGTGTTGCAAAAAGCTCCAGCTGTCATCCGTCGAGCCATCATCGACCACGATCAGCTCAAAATTGGGGTAATCTTGTGCCAACACCGAATCAATAGCAGTTGCCGCCATCTGCTTGCGGTTGTGCGTTGGCATATACACACTGATCAATGGTAAATCCTGTTTCATAATCGCCCCCATAACGCTAACCACAGATAGTGCAACAGACGACCCTGCCTGCCGATCCGGCTGGGCTGGCTCAGTAATCTGTACAACCACTCCAGATGCAAGCGGCACCAAAGTGCCGGAGCTCGTTTGACCTGACCGGTAAACACATCAAAGCTGCCACCTACGCCCATAAAAAAACAATCAGGCAATTGCTGACGCAATCGCTCTATCAATTGCTCTTGCCTGGGTGAGCCCATCGCAACCGGGATGACTTTGGCACCGCTTTGGCGGATGTCCATCAGCAGCTGCTGCTCATCCTCGTAATAGCCATCGGTCGCCCCCACCACGGGCACACCTTGTTGCAACAACCCGGCTTTGGTTTGTGCCAGTACTTCAGCTCTGGCGCCCACTAAATAGACGGGTACCTGATAGTCGGCACAACGCAGCATCAAGCTTTGCCAGAGTTCACAGCCAGGAATTCGCTGTACCGGCTGGTTTAAACGCTTGCGCATCAGCAACACGACACCAATCCCATCGGCGTAACGAAGCTCAGCCTGGCTGAGCATAGCAGCGACCTGAGGATCCTGGCGGGCAGCCATAATTTTCTCCGGATTGATGGCAATGGCAGCGCCGGCAAATACCCTGCCATTCAAATCAATAATGGTTTCCAGCAACTGCTGCTGATGCACAAAGGCGCCGACCTTGACAGGTCCGATTTGCACACTTGCTATACTCGCTGTTTTTTCCGGGGTACTGGAGATCATACGTGGCCTTGTTGATATAGATGCTGGTAAATACGCATTAATTCGCTGGCAATCACCGGCAACAACTGTGTTTGTGCATAGTGGTGACCGGCTTGTTGCATCTGTTGATAATCAGTCTCTGGCAACTGCCAGCATCGCTTCAGGTGCTGTAGCAGTTGATTGATCAGGGCTGTTTCGGTTTGCTGCTGACTGATTATCCAGCCAAACTCAGGTCTCAACTGGGCTTTGGCACCATCGGTTTCAGTGGCAATCACCGGGGTATAACAGGCCAGCGCTTCCGTCATCACCAAGCCAAAGGACTCCTGCCGGGACAAGCTCAACAACACTTTGCTACGCTGATAGCATTTTTTCAGTTCCTGCTGGCTCTGGCTAGGCAGCCATTGAAGCTTAGGGTACTGCTGTTGCCACAGCCTTATTTTTTCCGATGCCGGCCCCTGCCCGACAATGCAGATGCTCTGCTGCGTCAAATGTGGTAACAGTTGCTCCAGCCGGTCCAGCCCTTTGTTGTCATTCAGGCTACCAACGAACAGCAAGTCGATATCTTTATCCTGCTTTGCCAACCGTTTGGCAGCTGCATAGTCTGCTGAAATACCGGCCGCCAACACACGAGCTGCATCGGGTTGCTGGTAAAAGGCTTGTTGCAAAGGTGCACTGGCAAAAATCCATTGATCCACCCATCCAGCACACCAACGATAGGCCCTACCTGCCGGTTGATAGCGATAAATATCACTGCCATGGCATGTCACAACAATCTTAGCGGAGCGATGACGCAGACACTTGTATAAAATCGCCAACCAAATCGTTGGGTAAAAAAAGTGCACATGCAGAATGTCATAACGCTGACGACAAAACACAAAACGCAGGACAAAATCCAGCAGCCAGACGGGGTATTTAAGCAAGCGGTTTAACACCCCATCATCATGCCAGCGCATCCAATGGTAAGCAGTCGCTATCGGCAGTGCCTGCCGCTGTTGCTCGATAAACTGCCCCTGCACCGGTGACGATGGCTTGGGCCCCATATTGCTAATCAGCAAAATTTGCATCAATCTATCTCATACGTCGGGAATTTTATCGTTTGTTCAGCCTAGCGCAAGCTGAATGACTGTAAGCTGAATTCTAACTTATTGCTCAGCATAACAAAAAAGGATACGTATGTATTCGCTGTTCTGGCCGGTTATTTGTTGCTTTTTGATCACGGCTCTGGCTTTAAAAGCCTTGTTGCCATTGGCGCAACGCATTGGTCTGCTGGATATACCCAAGGGCCGCAAACAGCATCAGGGCAAGGTACCACTTATTGGTGGGTTAGCTGTTTTTGCTGGTGTTGCTGCTGGATTGCTGGTGGCAGACGCCAGCCAGATGCAGCATTGGGCCTTTATCGGCTGCGCTTTCGTGATTGTAGTGCTGGGTGCATTCGATGATGCGCTGGATCTGTCAGTTTCGTTGCGGCTTATCGTGCAGTGTCTGGTGGCTATTGCCATGATGTGGCTGCTGGATTTGCACCTGGCTCACCTTGGTAACTTGTTTGGCTTCGGGCCGGTAGAACTCGGCTGGTTCGGACCACCACTCACCATCATTGCGGTGATTGCCGCTATCAATGCATTTAATATGACGGATGGCATTGATGGTCTGGCTGGCAGTCTGAGCCTGTTAACCATGCTGGCTTTGACCTTTTTTATGCTGATGTGGGGGCAGCAAGATATCGCTGTGTTACCCATCTTAATGATGGTCGCCCTACTCCCTTACCTGGCAGCAAATTTACAGTGGTTTGGCTTGCGTAAAGTATTCCTTGGCGATGCAGGGAGTATGCTGATCGGCCTGACCGTGATCTGGCTGTTGCTGCAAGGCAGCCAGAGCGCGGCCAGCAGCTTTCGTCCGGTAACGGCCTTGTGGATCATTGCTATTCCATTGCTGGATATGGCCGTCATCATGCTCCGGCGCATTCGTAAAGGGCAGTCACCTTTTAAAGCCGACCGTGAGCATTTGCATCATATTTCATTACGCCTCGGGCTTGGTCCACGCCATGCATTGCTGTTTATCGTTGGTCTGGCCGGTACCGCCGCCAGTATTGGTGCACTGGCTGAATACCTGTTGTTGCCTGACTTCCTTGTCTTGCTGTTGTTTTTGCTGCTGGGTGCTGGTTATTACTATGTACTATCGCATGTCTGGCGTATTGTGTCCGCGCTTCGTCGTCGGCCTCAGCGCTAACAGGCGGCGGCAAAAGCCGCTTTACGCCGGTTGTATTCTGCAATCATGGCCTCCATGCTGGGAGCATCATAAGGCGACAAGTTGCTTAAAATCATACGCTTCCGGCCTTGGCCAATCGAGTGGCCATCACAAGCCAGGCTAAAGTCAAGCAAAGCGCTACCGCGCTTACCGGACACTTCCAGGCTGGCATCAGACAAAGCTAGCTGGGGCAGGCAGGACGGCAACTCGGTCAATTCCAATGCCATGCTCTCATAAATCACCATTGGCCGCTGTGGATGGATCATCACCTGCTGCTGCTGCATCAAAGGATGCAAAATATGAGGGAAGTTTTTACCAGAGAACTGGACATAATCGGTGGCAATAGCCTCGATTAACGCTAAATCTTTACTAACAGCCCCTTGCTGATTTAGGGACAGGTAGATTTTCCCATCACGATCACAAATACGGATCTCGGCGCCTTCCTGCTCAAAATGCAACCAGACATCCGCCGCGACCATCCCAGCGAAGGTACAAGTCAGACGCTCGCTGATACCATACTGGCTTAACAGCCAGGAAAACATCAGATCACCAGGCACACAAAATCGTTTGGCATCTTCATCATGCAATGGATTAAAGTCACCGGCTATTTTTTTAGCGAAAGTACTTGCCTGATGCCGGCTAAAGCTGAACTCACCGGCCTGCTGATTAATATAAGGAGTCAAAAACATAACTATCCATTGGTTTTGTGCAAAACCCGACAAGTCTACCTTAGTTTTTAGAGAAATTGGTCCAGCCAGTGCAGATTTTCTGTTTATGCATCGCACAGCAGCCAAGCTACACTCAATGATTAAGAATTCTGGCAGAGTTTATGCTTGCCTTAGCCAATGATAGCTGTGACCACACCCTGTTTGAATGGATAAGCAATTAAGGCTCGAGATCACACATGACGTTTAAAACCGGCCGCCAACACTTAGCGGCAACAAAAAAAATGACGCTCGCAGAGCTGGAAGATAAACTGCTCGAACATCAG
This sequence comes from Alkalimonas cellulosilytica, assembly GCF_036325985.1. Lineage (NCBI taxonomy): Bacteria > Pseudomonadati > Pseudomonadota > Gammaproteobacteria > Alkalimonas > Alkalimonas cellulosilytica. Next base: position 146,586 of record NZ_JAUHLI010000006.1, on the reverse strand, counting down.
CAGTTACTGAACGCCATCCTGAAAGACAGCGGCATCTTATTGCCATCCTTGTTGCAAGGATCTGCCTCAGTCGAAATGAGCGCTACCATTTTTACCAGCGCTTTAAAAGCCTACGCCAGTAAAGACTTCCCATTGGCTGCCAGGCAGTTCCGGCAAGCAGCCATGTTAGGGCATGCCAAAGCGCAGTATTATTTTGGCCTGATGTACATTAAGGGCCTCGGCCTGCCTGCCTCGATTAAGCATGCATATTGCTGGCTGCTGCTGGCCGCCATACAGCGCGACCCATCTGCTGCTGAGTTGGTGCGCTCGTTACAAAGTAAAATGACACCAGACAAGTTGCAACAAGCGACTGAGCTTGCCGCTGAACGCTTCGAAAGCATCGAAGACAGAAAAATGTACTGAACTAAAAAAAATGCTTGATTTATCATCAGCAGCAAACTACTGTATATGCATACACTGTATATAACAACAGTTAGGAGTTAGTATGAGTTCAGCACAAAGTCGTAAGCAAGCCCCAGTGGCTATCAGCAACCAGCCTGGTTTGCATTACTGTATCAATACGGCTGAGCAACAAGCTAGCCAGTACCTGAACGAGCTGTTGGAGCAGCATCAGCATGCCAGGGGCTGGACTTTAATCCTTGCACCCGAAACAGCCTCATTGAAAATGCTGATAGAAATGGAAGCACTGCAGCAAAATCGAATTTTACTGATCCATCGCAAACAGATTCAGGACTTGGCCGGTACCTTAAAGAAAGCCATTCTGGCCGGTACCTGCAGTTGCATTATCAACTTTGCTGAGCTGACCGATCTGCAACAGTCTCAGGAGCTCGCCGTACTGGCCGAATGCTGTGGCTGTACAGTATACTGTGTAGCAACAGATACCAGCTGGTGCCACTAACAGGCAACAGCAACAACGATCAATAAAGCCCTGAACCCATGCTGTGTTATTGTGGATCGAATGTAAGTTACAACAGTTGCTGTCAGCCTTACCATAAAGGGCAGCAGCAACCAGAAAGCTGTGAACAGTTAATGCGCTCGCGCTATAGTGCATTTTGTTGTCAGGATCTCAGCTATTTACAGCACAGTTGCGTCGCAGCACTTCAGGCAGAGCAAAGCCCTGAGCAGCTGCATGACTTTGTGCATCATGCTCACTTTGTAGGTTTGCAAATCCTGCCCCTGCCAAAGTTGACTCAAACTGCAAATGAGGGGCATGTCCACTTTCAGGTAAGCTACTTACTTGGCCACCAATTGCACAGCTTTCGTGAATTATCCCGCTTTAAGAACCAGCAAGGCTGCTGGCTCTATAGCAGTGGCGATGTAACTGAGCTTGCGACACAAAAAATTGGCCGCAATGATCCTTGTCCCTGTGGCAGTGGTCGTAAGTTTAAATCTTGTTTGCCACATCAACCTTCTGGTCAGGCTGCGGCCTGATTGTCTAACTTTTGCAGCACCTCATACAAAGCTGTGGCATCCGCTGCTACCGGTTCCATCTCAACTTGATACAACCGGCGGCGGCTGTGCAAATCCAGGTTATCCGCGACCCGTGGTTCCAGCTTGCTGGCATCGTCTTTTAGCACCCAGGGCAAAGGAGTAAGTTGTTGCTGCAAACGAATTTGGGTAAAACTTTGCTGTATGGCTTTGCTGCATAAGTGACTGCTGGTCTGATCGCCAGCTTGCCAGTTAAACGGCCTTGCTGCCTGCACACCCAGGATTTGCCTTAGCGAGCGCACAGCGGTTTCGTTTTTTGCTTGCTTCAGCACGAAAGCAGCTTGCTCTTCAACCGCAGCAGATAGCATGGCCCGCCACAACCGAAAATCAGCAGGCTGCTGCTTGTGAAGAGCCTCGTTCATTTTAGGGCCAATTTGCCACTCATGAATCAACATGGATACAGTTCCAAAATTGCGCTTGCTGACTTTATCGGCAAACAAACAAATAAATGAAGAGTGCGCCTTTACATCAAAGTATTTTTTGGTATGATGCAGGCCTTGTGTGGAGGGGTTCCCGAGTGGTCAAAGGGATCAGACTGTAAATCTGCCGGCTCAGCCTTCGAAGGTTCGAATCCTTCCCCCTCCACCACTTTTCCTGTATCCAATTCGTATTTTTCTTGCTATCCCCCGTTATTTTACTGACACTTAACCTATGTCGTTTCAACTCTGTTGTTGTAATGGAAAGTAAAGCACTTGAAAACCTACGGGTTTTGATTGTTGATGACCAACGTTCATTTCAGTTGATGTTTAAAGGCATCCTCTATTCGATGGGTGCGACCAATGTCGCCTTCGCCCTGACAGGTGAGCAAGCCTTAGCCAAGTGCATTAACATGGACTACGATGTGCTTTTTGTCGATTACCATCTGGGCACCGGCAAAAATGGCAAGCAGTTGTTGGAAGATTTACGGGAGAAAAAGCTGCTTAAACCCAGCAGTATTTTTATGATTGTCACCAGTGAAAATACCGTGCCCATGGTCATGAGTGCCGTTGAGCTGGAGCCCGATGACTACCTGATTAAACCTTTCTCTCAGCGTGTCCTTCGCAGCCGGATCCAGAAAATTCAGCAAAAAAAACAACAGCTCAAACCCTTGTATCAAGCCATGCATGACGAGCAGTATGACCAGGTGATTGAACACTGCCAGCATGAGATCAGTCAGGCCGGACGCTACCAGCAGTTTTGCAAACGCGTACTGGCAGAAACCCTGATTAAACAGCAGCAACTCGATAGTGCAGAGCAAGTACTCACCCAGAATCTGCAACAACATCGCAGTGGCTGGGCTCTGGTACTGCAAGCCCATATCTGTTTTGAGCGTCAAGCCTATGACGAGTGCCTGGCACTTTGTGATGAAGCCCTTGAGACAAATCGCTACTTTGCAGAAGCGCTCGATTTGAAAGCGAAATGCTATATGGCACTCAGTGCGCCTGAGGATGCGCTGAAAGCCATTCAACAAGCGGCTGAAATTGCTCCACACTCCATTAAACGTCAGTATTTGGTGATGGATATCGCCCGGGCACTGCACGATACACCACAGCAGGTCACGGCCAGCAAGCAGCTGTACGAAATTACCCGGCGTTCGCTGAAGCAAGATGTGATCCATTTACAAAACTACATTCGCACCGTCATTGAAGCGGCTATGGAAGCCGAGGATCCACAACAGAAAAACCGTTACCAGCAAGAAACCTTGATCGCTCTGCAGCGGGCTCGCTTGGATGAAAGCATGATCCGGGATATTGATTTCGATCTTTTTGAAGTCTTATGTCAGGCACGGCTGGAGTCATTAAGCGGCCAACAGTTTCAGGCTAAACGGACCTATGCAACGGTCGCCGATCTACTAACAGACCAGGAACACAGCCTGGCTGATGCAGTCTTACTGCTGAACCAGATTGGTGAGTACGAAGAAGCTGAAACCTTAAAACAGCGGTTGCCTGCCAGCACCTTATCCAATCCAGTGTTAAGTGCCATTTTGCGCCAGCAAACCGAAAGTACCGGCGAGCGCAGAGCGCACTTTGCCGAGTGCAACAAAGAAGGGATCCGATTGTATAAAAGTGGCAACTTTGTAGAAGCCGCCCGGCAGTTTGAACAGGCGTTGGAGCTGGCACCGATGAATACCGGTGCGGCACTAAACTACATTCAGTCCCTGTTGCAAGTGCTGAGTCAGCATGACACTAAACGCAGCAAACCCGGTGATGCTTTTGAACGCTGCCGCAAAACCTTTCGGGTGGTCGATCACATGCCGTTGCCAGAGCATCACCGCGTACGCTACCAGGAGCTGTTGTCCCGCTTTGAAAAAATAACCAGCGAACGCCGGCGTTAAGCCCGCTGCTGTAACCGGGCAGATAACTCTTGAAACAGAGTACTTGCCCCCAGCCGCATACTTTGGGGCTGCGCCTGGCGCCCGGTGATTCGTTCAAACTGTTCCATAAAAGCCAACCCCTGTTCAATGGTACGAACACCACCTGAGGCTTTAAAGCCCACCGCCCGGTCTGCACCGGCAATCACGGTCAACATGACTTCAGCCGCCTCATCCGTTAAGCCTACCGGTACTTTGCCAGTAGAAGACTTGACAAAATCAGCGCCACTGTCGATCACCAACTCGGTTGCTTTGGCAACCTGCTGGCAAGTGATTAACTCGCCACTTTCAATAATCACCTTTAACAGGGTTGAACCACAGGCTTGACGAACATCCAGCAAAAAGCTTTTCACACTGCCAATCCGTCCTGCCATTAGCTCCTGATAAGGCAACACACAGTCAATTTCAGTAGCACCATCAGACACAGCAGCCGCAATCTCCAGGCAGACCTGATCAGCACTTTGTTGGCCTGAAGGAAAGTTCACCACAGTTGCAGCCGCAATGCCTGCTGTTTGGAATGCAGGAAAGCGAGTGAATAACGGCAGGTACTCCGGGTACAAGCAAACCGCTGCCGGATGAAAAGCAGACTCTGAGATCGCCAATAACCAGCTTTGCATTTGCGCATTGCTGTCAGGCTGTTGTAAACGGGTGACATCCAGCAGAGACATCATTTGTGTTAAGCGTTCAAAGGTAGTCATATTGAGCCTTTTTAAATTTTTTTTGTATTCATGGAATTTTTTTTAAAAGGTGCAGTCTTATCCATTAGCAGTGATGAGCCTATCTCTCCCAGGCGTGGCCTTCACTTGTCCTTATGTTTCGTCCTTGTGTTTGTCTTACCGGCCCTCTGGGCCGGTTTTTTTTAATTCAATAACCACAGCTGATGCTGTTGCAACCAATGCCTGGCCGCCTCGACGTCTGGATAATGACTGCGGACCAATTGCCAAAAGTTAGCTGAGTGATCCATCCACTTTAGATGCGCCAACTCATGCACCAGGACATAATCAATGACCCAGGCCGGTGCTTTTATCAAATGCCAGTTAAACCCCAACTCCAGCTCACTATTGCAACAGCCCCAACGCCGCCGCCAGGCTTTCACAAAGAAACGCCGATAGCGCAATTGCATGCGCTCTTGCCAGTAATCCAGACGAGGCCCGATCCAGGCGATTGCCTGTTGCTGGTACCAAAGCTCAATTTGCTGCTGGTAGGTCAGTTGCTGTCGCTCTGACCGAACACGGTGGCTACAAAAAACCGTTAGCTGCTCACCATCGAACAGATAGCTGGATTTGCTGGCAACTAGTTTCTGCAGTGGCACTGGCTGATCAAGCAAGCGTAGTTCCTGCGCTCTGACTTCGGATTTTACGTGTTGCAATTGCTGTTGCTGTCGATAAAGCTGCAGCTGGATCCAGCCAAGCTTCAAGCGAATAAATGCATTGATCTGCGACTGGCAGCAAAATGGAGTTGCTCTTACGTATAACGCACCATTTTTTACTTGCAGCGCCAATCGTTTACGCCTGGAACTTCGCACCAGGGTATAACTCAACTCTGTATTAAAATGCTGTAGCATAGCACCTGCTGACCACGGTCACTCACTGCTGCCAGCATAGGTATTTTTGCCGCGGCACTCAAGCTTTCATTCACCCCTGCTCTGTGCAATGGTAAGATCAACCACTGAACCTTTCAATCAACAGCAAAAGCGAATCCAGCATGAAGATTGTATCATTTAATATCAATGGCATCAGAGCCCGCCTGCACCAACTTGAGGCACTGATTAGTAAGCACCAGCCCGATCTGATTGGCTTGCAGGAAATCAAAGTCCATGATGATGAGTTTCCACTGAGTGCCGTTGAGGCCATGGGCTACCATGCCTATTACTTTGGCCAAAAAGGCCACTACGGCGTGGCTATTCTGAGCAAAAAACCAGCACTTAAGATACAATATGGTTTCCCAACCGATGATCAAGATGCGCAACGCCGCATGGTTATTGGCCGCTTTGCTATCAGCGATGGCCGTGAGCTGACTTTGTTAAATGGCTATTTTCCTCAGGGTGAAAATCGCAGCCATCCTATCAAGTTTCCTGCCAAAGAAAAGTTTTATGCGGATTTACAACACTATCTGGAAACACACCACAATCCGGATGAGTTACTGGCCGTGATCGGCGACATCAATATTTCGCCACAAGATCTGGATATCGGTATTGGTGAAGCCAATGCCAAACGCTGGTTACGCGAAGGCAAGACCTCTTTCCTGCCAGAGGAGCGTGCCTGGTTGCATCGCTTAAAAAGTTGGGGACTCACCGATACTTTCCGACAGTTGCACCCAGAAACAGCTGAGCAGTACAGTTGGTTTGACTACCGCTCAAAAGGCTTTGTCGACAATCGAGGACTGCGCATTGATGTAGTACTCGCCACCAGGTCACTGAGCAGTCTGCTCACTGAGTCCGGTATCGATTACGAACTTCGTGGGATAGAAAAACCGTCAGATCATGCGCCGGTCTGGTCCAGTTTCGCACTCTAAGCCTCGACCATCAAAGACCAGGGCAAAATTAGATTTAATTTTACAGGCTATTGCGAATAAAAGCTTTATCCAACTGCCGGTAAGCCTGTTGCAGCAACTGGCCTAGATCGTAATACCGCAGTGCCTGACCAGGCTGCGGGTTTCTTGCGGTAACAGCCACCCCTTGCAACTGCAGTTGTTGCAAAATTTGCTGATACCACTGGCACATTGCCGGTGGTAACTGCTTTTCTGCGCGAACACCAAGACGGTACCATCCTTGCAATGGGATGGACAGCAGCAACAAGCTCATGGCCAGGATCAAAGGGAGATGGGTACTGCCATGCCACCAAAGCAGCAGTGCACCATTAAGCACAATAAAAGGCGGGGTCACCTTTTGTGCCCAGGATGTTACCAAGATAAGTTTATTCTCCAAAAAGACACTGTTGAGCTCCGGCTGGCAAGGCCAAACCTTACCATAGCGCACCCCAGTCTGAATAACGCGCATTAGCGATTGCAACATGGCATACTCCTAAGATCCAGCTACTCACATGCTCTGTATAACTCTAGCATAAAGTAGGCAGTAATAGTTCAGCAAAGCTGGTGCACTAGCGACCAATAGGTTTGTTTGCAAGCACTAACAGCACAGTTGCTAACCCGGGCAATTAAAAACATTAAAGTCAATGCAATCAGCACGAAATAACGATTTCAACTTGAAATTAGCCTGAGCTGCTTGAAAAAAATCATTAGAAAGTACATTTATAGCATTTCAAGCCCAATTTTCGCTTATAAACAAACAATCAAAAATTGTGCCACAACAATAAAGTTTATAAAAACAAAAATTTATTGGAGTTAAACAGAATTAACCACAGAATTATCCACAGATTCTGTGGACAAGATGAAGGCTATTTTCTGCTGACTTCCAGGCATCATGTCAGTATTTTGTACAGCGAAAATACCGATTTCATTAAGATTTCATGCTTAGTTCATAAAAATATCATTTATTCCAACTCGAACTAGCCGGTTGTTATGGATAACAGATGCATCTGACCAACAATTTAGCTATGCTAATTAATAGAAATGAGACCACAACAACCAGACAACATGCATCTTGATACGGCCCCGGCAAACAGCAGCTACCGCTTTATGCTCCAGGCACCTACGGATGGCCTACTGAGACCACTCAGTCAGCATCCCAGCCCTGTTATCCGGTTGCTGGCTGGAGCCGGTTTTTGCTTACAAGTCAGCAGTCAACACTTGCTGAGCCCCTGCTCCGGTGAGACCAGTCTGCACTTTTTGCCACACCCCTGTATCCGTCTGAAGCATCATACTGGCATACAGCTTCGCCTGGATTTACCGATGGACTGGCTTGCCCGTCTGGGTCAGGGTTTGCACTGGCTTGATAGCAAGCGCTCGGTTGCAGCAGGCCAACCACTGCTTGAGATTGATCCGGGTTTTTTGACCAACAAGCCGCTGCTTAGTGTTGTTGTCTTTCCTCATCCGGCAATCCAACCAGAGCCAGTTCAGTACGGCAAAACTGTCCTTGCTCTGGAACCTTGTATGTTTGTTCAATTAACAGGAAAAAAAACATGATCACGCTGTACGGGATCCCAAATTGCGATACCATAAAAAAAACCAGACGTTGGCTGGATCAACACCAGCTCGCTTATCAATTTGTTGACTACCGGGAGCAACCATTGAGTAAGGAACAACTGCTCGATGCCATCAGCGAACTGGGCTACGACAAAGTGTTGAACAGCCGCAGCACGACCTACCGACAACTCCCTACCAGCGACAAAGAGCAACTGGATGCCAGCAAAGCCCTGGAGCTATTGCAACAACACCCAACCCTGATTAAGCGCCCATTACTGCATAGCCCACAGGGGTATCAGGTTGGCTTCTCTGAAGCCGCGTACCAGCGACTGTTGGAGCAATTGGCATGAGCGAACGTAGTGCAGTAGTGCAGCTTGCGATGGAGCTCATGGCCAGACCATCCATTACTCCGGAAGATGCAGGCTGTCAGCAATTAATGGCGGAGCGGCTGGCTCCCCTTGGTTTTAACATCGAGTCGATGTTCTTTGAAGACACGCTTAACCTTTGGGCCCGTAAAGGCACTGGTAAACCAGTGTTTTGCTTTGCTGGTCATACCGATGTGGTACCACCGGGTCCTGAAGATCGCTGGCACACGCCCCCTTTTGAACCGACACTCATCGATGGCACCCTCTATGGCAGAGGGGCTGCCGATATGAAAGGCAGCCTGGCTGCCATGATCGTCGCCACCGAGCGTTTTCTTGCCCGCAAGCCTCAGCTAAGCGGTGATATTGCTTTTTTAATTACCAGCGACGAGGAAGGACCTTTTATCAACGGCACCAAACGGGTGATCGAAACTCTGGAGGCAAGGCAAGAGAAAATCCGTTGGTGCGTGGTGGGCGAACCTTCCAGCAGCCGTCAGGTTGGTGATGTGATTAAAAATGGTCGGCGCGGATCCTTAAGCGGTACTTTGCTGGTAAAAGGGGTACAAGGCCATGTTGCTTACCCTCAGCTGGCGGATAACCCGGTTCACAAAGCCCTCTCGGCCCTGGCTGAGCTGGCTGAGCAGCAGTGGGATCAGGGCAATGCTTTCTTTCCGGCGACCAGTTTCCAGATTTCCAATATTCATGCTGGCAGTGGCACCACTAATGTGATCCCAGGAGAGCTGCAGGTACTGTTTAATTTTCGCTTTAGTACTGAAGTCACCGCCGATCAACTGCGCCAACGGGTCTATGCGATCCTGGATAAGCATGCACTCAATTACCAACTGGATTGGGTCTTGAACGGTGAGCCTTTTTTAACGCAATCTGGCAAACTAGTGGAGTCTGCAGTACAGGCGGTGAAACAGGTTCAGGGCTTTGCACCGAAACTGGAAACCAGTGGTGGCACTTCCGATGGTCGTTTTATTGCCCCCACAGGGGCTGAAGTGATTGAGCTTGGCCCCTGCAATGCCACCATTCACAAAGTCAATGAGTGTGTCCTGGCGGCTGATCTGGATCGCCTGGCAGAGATGTATGAGCTCATTCTGGAACAGAGCCTGACATGAGTCCGCGACGACTGACAGCCGAACAACTGACCGGTCAGGATCAAAGCCACCTGATACAGCTTGCTACTGGGGAGCAACTGCAAGCAGAAGCTGCCAATAGCTGGCAAAAGCTCTGTCAACGAGCCGCTGCCGATGGCATTGAATTGGCCGCCGTTTCCAGTTTTCGCAGTTATCAGCGCCAGGCATTGATCTGGCAACAAAAGTGCCTCGGGGCTCGCCCGGTAATGGATGAACATCAACAAGCCGTGGATGTTCAGCTACTCACGGGGTGGAATAAGTTGGAGGCCATTTTATTGTACAGCGCCCTCCCTGGTGCCAGCAGGCACCACTGGGGCACCGAGCTGGATGTCATCGATCGGGCGGCATTGCCATCCGGTTACCAGCCCCAGCTGCTACCATCGGAATATCAATCCGGCGGCGTCTTTGAGCGGCTGGGCCAGTGGCTGCCTCAACATGTTTCGGAGCTGGGTTTCTTTTTGCCCTATCAGCATTACCTGGGCGGGGTTGCTGCAGAGCCCTGGCATCTGAGTTATCAGCCGCTGGCGGCCAACTGCTCTGAGTTATTAACATTGGAGGTTCTGCAACATGCCTTGCTGCGCCAACCCATTGCAGAACAAAGCCTGGTGCTTGAGCATCTGCCAGTAATTTATCAGCGTTTTGTGCAAACCATCTGCGAGCCAACCGCATGAACTGGATGCTGTTGACTGCACTGACACTGGCTTTTGGCGTGATTGTGGGCAATCTGATGTTATTGCGCTATCTGGATAAACTACCCGGTCACAAAGCGCCCGCTAAGCCTGATGTCCCTGCTGAGTCATCACCGAAGGCAAACAGCGGCTCGCAAGACAAGCCTACTGACACCAACGAAGCAACTGCATCAAAGCCGCCCACCGATAACGACCAAAGCTAAGCTCCTTTATTGACTGCTTCCAGTCAAAAACCGCTGCAACTGATCTTTAAGATTCGGTGGCACACCACGAATGGTCAAGATGTCTTGCTGTGGATCGTACACAACCCGCTCTCCCAGATGCTTTTGCTCAAAACTGACACTGACCCCAGCGCCGGCGCCACTAAACTTCACCAGCGGCTTCAAGCTTTTTACTTCAACCGGGAATTGCTCTGCTACCGCCAGTTGTTGCTCCGCACAATAATGCAGAAAACCATGCTGATCATCCGGGTCCATCGCCTCAGACAGCTCTTTTAGAACTACATCCTGACCTTGTTTGCTTTGCTCCTCGCAGTACTGATACACCTGCTGGCGCACCTGGCTTTTTTCAGCCGGGTCAAACTCTGCGGCGCTCAGGTACTCTTCCACCGAGCTGAGCATTTGCTTGCTGTTTTCTTTTGCATCGCTTCCTTCCTCGCAGCCGAGAAAGTCCAAAAAGAAATCTGCAACCTTGCGCCCGGCCCGGCCACGGATAAACGAAATGGCGTGCGGATGCTCACGGTTTAGCTGATACTCGGTTAAATCAATCCGGGCGGCGAGTTGCATTCGGGCTATATCCAGATGTTTTGCCGCAGCCAAGTCCAGTTCGGCAGTTACACTAAAGTGCTCTTTACTGCCCAACAGGCACAGCAACAGATAATCGGTTGCCAGGTAGCGGTAATGACTGATCAACAGATAACCCGACTCAGCCAGTTGATGCTCAGTCAGTTGCTTCACCAGCTCTGCGGTGGCTGTTTTGGCGAGTTGCATAAAGTCATCCGGCTGTTGTAACCACAGCTCCATGCTTTCCTGCATCAATGGCGATTTGTCACTGCTAAAGCGAGCATAGCCTTTCGCCGGTTTACCATTGTAGGACAAATGCAATTGTTCCAGTAAATGACACACTTGCGCATTGGTTGGGATCAGAGCCTGACGCTCTCGGATTTGCGGAGCTTGTTGCTCGTCCAGCGCCAGATAATGAATGGTTAACTGGAACACATCGACCGACATAAATTTTCCTAATGTTGCAGATTTCTGTTACTATTCACACCAGATAAGCGGACTTTCCCGGTACTCCCATGCCCATTGTATCAAAGTATTCCTCTACGCAAATTGAAAATCTGGTCAACAGCCTGCTTGATGAGCTACGCCAGCAACAAGCAACCACTGAACTGAGCCTGATGTGCCTCGGCAATGCGGTCAGTCATATCGTGAACCAGAATGTACCTGCCGCCAAACGGGCAGAATTGGTGCAGCAGTTCTGCCTGGCATTGACCGACAGTATCGCAACGAAGGCCTGATCACCCGCTTATGGTGTTGGAACACAACCTTTCGCTGGTCAATAAAGTCAACCGACTGCTAAGTTGGGGCCACTGGTTTACCTTTTTCAATATTTTACTGGCTTTAGTGATCACGGCCAGTTATTGGCTGGCTGAGCCATTGCCACAGACCATCACCGGCTGGAGCTACCTGCTAAGCAACTGGCTGGGGCATACCGCCTTTTTGTGTTTTTTGTTTTTTATTCTGACCATCTTTCCACTTAGCCTGCTATTTCCTTCGCAAAAGCATGTTCGTGGCCTGGGTGCTGTATTGGCAACACTGGCACTGGTGCTGCTGATTTTTGATGCTTATGTCTACAGTAGTCTTGGTTATCATATTGGCAATACTTCCTGGCAACAGACTCTGGAGCTGATGCGTTCACAGATTGTGACCAATCTGCGTAACTTTATCCTCATCGTTAGTGTTACCGCAGCCGGGCTGCTGGCATTCCAACTGACCTTAAGTAACTTTTGCTGGAAAAAAGTTGGCCGACTGCAGGCTATCGGCATAGGCCGCCCTATTTGGGTATTCTTTGTCGGCTGCTTTACGCTCAGCCATCTGATCCATATATGGGCCGATGCTCAACTGAATATTGATGTGGTACGGCAGGATAATGTACTACCACTGAGCTACCCCGCTACCGCCAAAAGCTTTTTAGCCAGACATCGACTGCTGGATCGCCAGGAGCGAGCCAGTAGTCAACAGCAGCAGCTCGATGCATTGGATTATCTGAAACCGGTTCCTGTGCAGCTGAACTGCCCCACAGCCGCCAGTGCTGAAAAAGCGCTAACCATTGTGATCATGCCATCTCTGAGCCCGACCGATAAACAGCACCTGAATGCATTGGGGTTGCGTCAACTTGCTCCCCACTTCGCTCCGACTCAAACTAACGAAGCTCTGGGGCAACTGTTATTCGGCCAGTTCGTTGCAGCCCCACACGTTGATGCATTGCTGACTGAGCCGCCGTTCTGGCTGCAGCAAGCTCCAGAGCTTTTTGGCATCGAAGTAGCCGCGGACTTTCCGGCAGGGCCTGCCTGGCTGCATCAATTCTCCCGGCCCGAAGCCCCGGTACAACTCCGGTTTTTAACGCAAGTCAGCACCCTGAGCTTACCATCGGGTCCTTTGCTGTTGCTTGAGTTAACAGCAAGCCACAGTTACTGGAAAATGGCACCGGTTGCTGCCTGGTATCGTTGGCCGGAGCTGCGGCAACAACCACAACCGGCTGCAACCTTGCACCTGGATCTATTACCAACCTTGCTGGCTTATGCGGGGTGCAACACAACCCCTGGCTTAGCCGGTGATAACCTGTTAGCACCGCGTAACCTACCCAAGCTTGCCATAAGTCAGCATGAGATCTACAGTTTTTATAAAGATAAACTGGTTATTATTCGTGAAGACAACAGCTTTGGGATCTGGTCGGCTGCTACTGGTTTACCACTCAATGAACGTTTTGATATGCCCATGCTGGTCGATGCGCTTCAGCGTTTACCTGCACTTAGCAACGAATAAATGCTTCACAGCGCTACCATCCTAACCAAACAAGGAAACCCCATGCTGGCACTTGGAAAAATCAATCAGCTTGCGATCAAAAAAAAAGTAGATTTTGGTTATTTTCTGGACGGTCTGGAATGGGGCGAAATTTTATTGCCTAAGCGTTATGCCCCTGCTGAGGCTGAGTTAGGGCAGATGCTGCAGGTGTTTTTGTACCTCGACTCTGACGATCAACTGATTGCAACCACCGAAACTCCTAAAATCCAGGTTGGTGATTTTTCGTTATTGCAGGCGGTGGATGTAAACCGTGTGGGTGCTTTTTTGCAGTGGGGCTTAAGCAAAGACTTATTGGTGCCTTACAGTGAACAACAAATTCCGATGCAAGCCGGCAAACGTTACCTGGTGTACTGCCTGGTTGATAAAAGCAACCGTATTATTGCTTCAAGCAAGCTGGATAAGTTTCTCGACAAAACACCGGCTCACTATCAGGAGAGGCAAGCGGTAGATATCATCATCGCCAATCACACAGATTTGGGCTACAAAGCCATCATTAATCAACAGCACTGGGGGTTGGTGTTTAAAGATCAGGTGAAAGAACGACTTTATCCGGGGCAGCGACTTACCGCCTACATCCGGCAAGTGCGTAGCGATGGTAAAATTGATCTTAGCCTCAATCCGATTGGTGCAGCCAAAGTGAAGGCACTGGAACCTACTATTCTGGATGCTCTGCAACAAGCTGGTGGCTTTTTACCCTTGCATGACAAAAGCAGCCCTGAGGCCATTTATCAGCAGTTTTCCGCCAGTAAAAAAGCCTTTAAGCAGGCAATTGGCAGCTTATTTAAAGCAAAAAAAATCCGCATCGAAGCGGATGGGATTTATTTAATCTAAGCCTCATGGCTGTCTCTGAGCCAAGCCATGGTTTGTTCAGCACTCAATGGTTTGGCAAACCAGTAACCCTGCCCATAGTCACAACCAAGGCGACTCAGCACCTGCTGTTGCTCGAGGGTTTCAATGCCTTCCGCCACCACCGATAACTGCAAGGTTTTTGCCAGTGCAATAATCGTATTCACGATAGGATGATCCTGTTTATCATCTTGCATATTGGCAATAAAACTGCGATCAATTTTCAACACGTCCAACCGAAACTCACTCAGGTAGCTAAGGCTGGAGTAACCGGTACCAAAGTCATCCAACAAAATACGAATTCCCAGCTTCCTCAGCTGTTGCAGACTTTCTTTTGCCTGCAGCATATTTTCAATTAAAGCCCGCTCCGTCAATTCTAATGCCAGACAATGACAAGGAATACCATACTGCTGAATGAGCTCTTGCAGCCAGGGCACAAAGCCGGGCTCTGACACTGTTGGGCCACTGACATTGACACTGACATAAAACCGATGTCCACCAGCATACCAATAGGCAAGCTGACGCAGGGCTTGACGCAGTACATAATGATCCAACCGAATAATTAATCGGCTTTGTTCCGCAATCGGGATAAATTGATCCGGCATCACCATACCCTGCTCAGGATGAGGCCAGCGAACTAAGGCTTCAAAACCCTGTATGGCATTGCTGGCTAAAGTCATGATGGGCTGATAAACCAGTAAGAGCTGGTTGTCATTCAAAGCAATTTTCAGGGCTTGCTCGATGTTCCAACCAGGGATTTCATCCGCTTGCATGCTTTCGTCATAGACCCGATACACCCCACGACCATCTTTTTTGGCCTGATACATGGCAATATCTGCCCGGCGAATTAATTCATCCGGAATAAGGCCTGGCGCATCCAGCTGACAAAAGCTAATACCAATGCTGGTTGAGGCTAATAAAGCCTGGCCGTTGACTTCGACTGGGCGCTGTAAGGAATGCAGGATCCGCTGTGCCACCTCTTCAATGGTCGCCAGTTCATCCACATCCTCCAGCAAAATAGCAAACTCATCGCCGCCAAGTCGGGCCAGGGTATCGCTTTGCCGCATGCAGTGTTTTAATTGCTTGGCTACCGCCACCAAAAAGGCATCGCCCACCGCATGACCATAGGTATCATTCACAGCTTTGAATTTATCCAGATCAAGATACATCACCGCCAACTTCTGCTCCGGGAAGCGCTGCATGCGTAAAAAAGCATGGTGTACCCGGTCTAAAAATAGTGCCCGGTTCGGTAAGCCGGTGAGGCTATCATGCAAAGCCTGATGCTGTAGTTTTCGCTCCGAAAACACCCGTTCCAATGCATTGGAGATATGCTGGGCTACAAAGGTTAACAATTCCTGATCAGCCAGCTCGTAATGGATTTGCTCGATGTAACTTTGCACCACCACCACGCCATGCACCGTATCGCCCGAGCGGAAAGGTACACCGAGCCAACACTCCGGCATCTCTCCATAGACTTTAAGCTGCTGCTGTTGGTAAAAGTCCGTTAATTGTTCACGCGTAACCAGTAAAGGCTGGTCTGTGCGAAATACGTAGCCAGTCAAACTGTTTTTCAATATTTCCTTTGGAAAAACCTGGCTTGGATCCTGATCGCCGCGGGTATCAACAAAATAAGGAAAATAGAGATGCTCCTTTTCCTCATCGTACAAGGCAATAAAAAAGTTGGGTGCATAGATAAGCGCACTAACAACCTGATGCACGTGGCTGTAGAACTCCGATAAATCATCGGCAAAATAGGAAAACGATGCGATTTCGTACAAAGATTTTTGAAGTTTTTCAGCGTACTCCAGTTTATCCACCGACTCTTCGAGCTGAGCCAGTGTTTGCAATCGGCGGAGCTTGCTGGCCAAAATAGTTGCGACCGTTTCAAGCACCCGTTGATGGTGACTGGTAAAATAGTTAACTTGATGATGCTCGGAGTCAATAACAGCCAACACCTCACCTTCATCCACCACGGGTACAGCCAGCTCTGACAGGCTCTCACTCATGTCGAACAGATAGTGTTGATTATTACGGGTATCTTGCACCCGTTGAGTAGCACGTGTTGCAGCGCAGTAGCCCACAATACCTTGCTGCAAGGTTAAACGGCTATGGCCACAATCGGCCGTTACATTACGCGAACCTGCGGCAGAAAAACGAACCAGTTGCAGCTCACAATCCATCAGGTAAATGGCGCAATCTTCAAAACCAAGCGCTGAAGCCAAGGTATTGGCTACATAATCTGTCACTGCTTGTACATCATTAAGCTGATGCAATTCCATCGACAATTGATTGATGATGCGCAGCTCATGATTTTCTTCAGTTAACAAAGCGAGCTGTGTTGCCAGCTCGCTGGTTGTCACCGCATCTGGGGTCTGGTTACTCATAATGCAGCAAAATTACTCGCCATGTCATTGCCCTTTGTGTCGCTTATAACACAGAACAATGCTAGAGCACCAGAGTAAAACAAAAGCAGCCTACAGGCTGCTTACTATCTCATCATGCTGAGGTTTAAACGACCGGCTGAAAGTCAGAGCGATTACCCGGTTTTGATAAAACCAAATGAACGGTACTGGTAGCTCGCTCTAAGAAACCGCCCTCGCAATAGCAGAGGTAATAGTGCCACAAACGGATAAACTCATGGTCATAACCCAGCTTGACCACTTCATCCTTTTGCTGCATGAAGCGTTCGCACCAATGCTTCAGGGTTTTGGCATAATCCAGGCCTATATCCTGCAACTGACGGATCACCAGATCGGTACCTTTGGTCACCGCTTCAGACATCCGATGAATCGAAGGCAAACAGCCGCCAGGGAAAATATAACGTTTGATAAAGTCCACTTCACGCACATACTGCTTGTAACGCTGATCTACCATGGTGATGGCTTGCAACACCATAATCCCATTGGGCTTTAATAAAGACGAACACACCTGAAAATAGGTATCGAGGTAATCATCACCAACGGCTTCAATCATTTCAATCGAAACCAGTTTATCGTAGCTGCCGGTCAAATCACGGTAATCTTGCAGCAATAAAGTGATCTTATCTTCTAAACCTGCTGCTTTCACCTGTGCTTTGGCATAATCGTATTGCTGCTGAGAAATGGTGGTAGTAGTTACCCTGCAACCGTAATGCTGAGCAGCATAAATCGCCATACCGCCCCAGCCGGTGCCAATTTCCAACAGGTGATCATCGGTCGTTAACTGCAGGCGTTGGCACAATAACTCCAATTTGTGCTGCTGAGCTTGCTCAAGGCTAGCGTCCTCTGTCGGGTAAACGGCGCTGGAGTACATCATGCTTTCATCCAAAAACAAGCGGTACATGGCGTTGCCCAAATCATAATGGGCCGAAATATTCTTGCGGGCTTGTGCCTTGGAGTTCGCATTTTGCCAATTCATCAGCTTCAACCAGGGACGACTGAAGCGGGCCCAGGTAGAGTCCATCTGATCCAACAAAGTGAGATTACGGGCGAAGATCCGCACCAGATCGGTAAGCTCATCACAACTCCAGGAACCCTCTACATAGGCCTCGGCCGCGCCAATGGAGCCACTGCTGACCATTTTTCGGTAAAAAGTCGGGTCTTTCACCCGGATACTGACCTGCAGCTCGGCGGTGTTGTCACCAAACTCCAGCAATTGCTGCCCTTCGTACACACGGATATAGCCGTGCTGCAGCCTGGCAATAAAATTCAATACGAAACGGCGGCTGAATTTATCAAACCAGCTTAATTTGTTTGCAACCGAAGTTTCCGTCAACGACATCGTCATTGGCACTATCCTTTTTTGCTGTGGGCATAGACCGGGTTTCGCTTTAGAAACAACTTAAGGGCATGCCAGTAAATTCTTATCTTAACCAATACGTTAGGCCATGGGCTCTGGATCAGCAATCGCCGCAGTGCTTTTGCATCCAGCGGCTGACGCTGCAGCCTCATCCAGGCACTGAATACCTGTTGCTTATCTTTGTAGTTGCTGATGGCACAGGTCAATTGTTCTGCTGGTGCATTAATACGCCACTGGTACTGCATCAGCAAAGGATTAAAAGGAGAGACATGAAAAGCTTTATCGTGCTGATAGCTGCCATCATCTAACATCGGGATCAAGTAGTGGTGGCGCTCATTCCAGGGTGTATTGCTCACCTCTGCCAACAGGTATTGCAGTTGCTGTTGCTCATCATAACAATAGTACAAGGTCAAAGGGCTAAAGTAATGGCCCCAGTTGGCCAGTGGGCTTAGTAAATACACCTCAGCAACCGGCAAGTCGCCACCGAGCTCTACAACCTTATCGCAAACAGCCTGCTTCAGATTTGCCGCTCCGGGCAAGTAATCTTTTCGCCGGTAACTGAATGCAGCAAAGCCTTCGTACTTCATCAGCCAGCTTCGGCCTAGCTGAGGCAGCGCACTGCAATTTAACCAAAAGTAATGCAGCTGATAGCCAAAACCATGCGGAGCAGGCATAAAACGTTGATGGCCAAGTTCACCCACATACAGGGCATGACCTGTGTCACTCATCACCAAAAGCTACTCCCAACGCCCGTGCTACATCAACAGCACTGCGCACACCGTCTTCATGAAAGCCGTTATACCAATAAGCCCCACAAAACCAGCTGCGATTCACCCCATTAATTTCAGCCCGGCGCTGCTGAGCCTCCATGCTGTAGCTATTAAATACCGGGTGAGCGTACTCAAAGCGCTGTAATATGCTCTCTTTAGCAATCACCGCCGTATTGTTCAGGGTGACACAGATGGTTTGCTCCGTCTCCAGCTGCTGTAAAATATTCATGTTGTAGGTCAGCGTTGCTCTGTCGCTGGCATTGGCGGATAAATTGTAATTCCAGGCTGCCCAGGCAGCACGACGCTTCGGCAACAAAGAACTGTCAGTGTGCAGCACCACATCATTACGCTGATAAGCGATGGCCCCTAGTATGGATTGCTCTGCAGGGCTGGCATCGGCCAACAATCTAAGCGCCTGATCGCTGTGACAAGCAAACACGACCTGGTCAAACTGCTCGGTTGAGCCATCTGGCAATACCAGTTCGACTCCGTCGCTGTGGCGTCGTACCGACTGGATAGGACTATTCAAGCGAATACTGTCTGCAGCTACCTGCTGCTGTAGCCGGCGCACATACTCGCGCGAACCACCACAAATCACTGACCACTGCGGCCTATCACTGACATTCAGCAAGCCATGGTTGTTGAAAAACCGCAAAAAAAACCGCACCGGAAAAGACGGCATATCAGCAAGGCCCGCCGACCAGATAGCCGCTCCCATCGGCAATAAGTAGTGTTCCTGCACCGCCTGACCAAAGCGATGCTTTGCCAGAAAATCACCAAGCGATAAATCGAGATCCGGATGATCTTCTGCCAACAACTTTTTGCCCAACTTATTGAAGCGAACAATATCCAGCAGCATGCCCCAAAACGAAGGACGCAGCAAATTACGCTTTTGCGCAAACAAGGTAGCAAAGCTGTTGCCATTGTATTCCAATCCCGACTGTTGATGTTTGACAGAAAAGCTCATTTCCGTCGGCTGGAATGGCACCGCTAACTCCGCCAGAAAACGATTAAACAAGGGGTAGGTCCAATTGTTAAAGACAATAAAACCAGTATCAACCGCCAGTGTTTTCCCGTCGAGTTCAACATCTACTGTCGCGGTATGCCCTCCCAGGTAATCATTGGCTTCAAACAAAACCACCTGATGCTCACGTTGCAGCAAATACAACGACATCATTCCTGCGATGCCACCACCAATAACCGCAATTTTCATAGGGTTCCTTTCAGGCTTGCGCCATGCGTTGTTTAACGTGCTTGGTTGCCCAACCGATAACTGGCAAATGCCGGTATACCAAGTCGGTTAAGTCGTAATAATCCCGATGCCGAATAATTCGGCCATCACGATGCCAATGCAGTTCGCTGCACCCGTCCAGCTGAATCTTTTTGCCTTTGCCAATCGCCTGATGAGCAAAGGTCATTTGCCAACTGATAAAGCCACAATCACCCTGCTCTGACTGCGCCTTCCGCTCAAACTGACAAAAGCTCAGCCGGGCATATGCATGCTCGAAGTAACGTTGCAAAGCGGCACTGCCGACTACCTGATGTACCGGATCGATAAAGCAAATGTCCGGATGGTAAATCTCGGTCAAACGATGCAGCTCATTGCTGCTTAAGCCATTGTAAAAATTTAAAAAGGTATCAATTCTACTCATCTGCATCATCACTCTGCTGCCTTGCTTGCCGGAACAGCTCCAGCGTCACTTGCCTGGCTTTAGCATGATCCACCACTGCAGCCGGATAAGTATTGCCAATAGGCAATTTATGCGGCCAGTGGATCTGTTTTGACGAAAGCTTAGCAAGTTCTGGCACCCACTTACGAATAAAGGCCCCATCAGGATCAAAGCGTTCACTCTGGGTGACCGGATTAAAAATTCGAAAATAGGGTGCCGCATCGGTGCCGGTTGAGGCCGCCCACTGCCAGCCCCCATTGTTGGCAGCAAAATCACCATCAATCAGGCGGCTCATAAAGTATTGCTCGCCCCAGCGCCAGTCGATGTGTAAATCTTTCACTAAGAAGCTGGCAACCACCATGCGCAACCGATTGTGCATCCAGCCGGTCTGGTTCAACTGGCGCATAGCCGCATCGACCAGTGGGTACCCAGTGTTGCCCTCACACCAGGCTTGAAACAAGGTTTTATCATTGCGCCAGACAATAGCCGCTGTCTCAGCTTGAAATGGCTGATGCTTGATTAAGTCTGGCCATGCCACCAACACATGCTTGTAAAAATCACGCCAAATCAGCTCCGACAACCAGACTGAGGCTCCGGACTCACTCTGCTGCAAATCAACCCCGACTTCGAATTGCAACCGCGCGAGGCATTGCCGCACCGACAGTGCACCGATAGCCAGGTAAGGTGATAGCCTGGACGTTGCATCCAATGCCGGCACATCTCGTAATTTTTTGTAGTCCTGCACCTGTTGCTGGCAAAAACGGCGTAATTGCTGCAACACCTCATCCTGGTGTACAAACCAATCTGCAGAGCTGTTATCGCCGCTCTGCATCGGTGTTAGCTCAGGTAAATCAAGCACAACGGGGGCTTGGGGTTTCGGTTTAGCGAGCACCTGCACACCTTGCTCAGCAAAGCGTTGCAACCAGCGTTTTTTAAAAGGCGTGTAGACTTGATACATGGCGCCAATGCCATTGACAAAACTGCCTGGTGCAAAAACACATTGCCGATCGCATTGCCACCAAGCCACGCCCTGCACAGCAAGCCAGTTTTGCAGTGACTCATCGCGACGACGCTCACGGAGTTCGTACTCTGCCTCCGAATACACCCTGGCGATCCCAAGCGGCAATAGCTGCTCAAACACGGATTGTATCTTCTGATAAGTACTGCCCTCGACCAGCAGTAAAGGGACATTCAACCCGGCCAGCTCTTGCTGCAAAGCCTGCACCCGGCGACGAATCAAATCCTGCTTCACCGGCGCCATATCATGTTGTTGCCAGCTTTGAGGGCACGCAACAAACAAAGCAATGGTGGGGCCTTGTGCCATAGCCTCCGTCAAGGCCATATTATCAAGCACACGCAAATCGGAGCGAAACCAGACTAACTGCACGGCTGACACTGACTTACCCCCTTAGTCCCAACGCTTCTGGATAAGGCTGAAGATAAGTTTGAGCAGCCAGGTAGGGATGCTCAAAACGCGATAAGTGATGCTGCAACAACGTTATCGGTGCCATCAGGGGAAGATGTCCCAGCCGGAAACGATCAATCACGCTACTGAGCTCCTGCCGCTCTTTTGCCGTTAAATGCTTCTTAAAAAAGCCCTGCACATGCTGCAGCACATTGGCATGTGTTTTGCGCGTGCATGGCTGCTTCAAGGCTTGCATCAACTCCAGCAAGTACCGTTGTTGCAGCTCTGTTGCATCAAACAGTTTCGCTTGCGCTACCAGCCGGCCCAGTTGGCGATAAGCCGTTGGGCTGTGGGCCATCACCAAAAACTTGTATCGGCTGTGAAAAGCCACCAGCCCACCAACACTAAAGCCATGACGACACAGTTGCTGATAGTCGTGACAGGCATAAATACGGGTTATAAAGCTCTCCCGCAGCTCAGCGTCATGCAAGCGGCCATCTTCTTCCACCGGCAGCCAGGGATATTTGTGCATTAATTCCCGGGTAAATAAGCCTACACCCGCTTTTCCCAACTGATGACCTTGTTCATTGAATAAACGCACCCGCTCCATACCGCAACTGGGTGATTTCGCACAGACCACAAAACCGGATAGTTGCTCCATGGTGGGTAACACCTGCGCGGTATAATCAAGCATCGCCTGTGTGTGATCCTGACTGGCGTCTTTTACCTGTACCAGATGAATGTCGCCATGATCTTTTTTCAGCAACCGGATCGGTGGCCGTGGAGTTCCCAGACCAATGGCATTCTCCGGACAAACAGCATGGTAGCGCACAAAGGGTTGTAATCGACTCAGGCAAAACTCAGAAGCTTTATGGCCTCCATCGTAACGTACTTTTTGCCCCAACAGGCAGGCACTGATGCCAATGGTTAATTGCATGCAAGATTCTCACAGAGCTGGATAGTTTTTGATACAGCACCGGTCGTTGGTTGGATCAATCGCCAATGCAAAAAGAAGCTTGTTTGATTGAATTATCGACACACTGAACAACCAACGCATTAATCTGTGCTCAGAAAAAAGTAAAGCCCTGAATTTTCAGGGCTTTACTATCAATGCTGTCAGAGTTTACTGGTGCCTTCTTCAACCCTGGATTTAAGCTTCTGTCCGGGCCGGAAAGTTACTACACAACGGGCAGAGATAGGGATATCTTCACCGGTTTTGGGGTTGCGCCCTGGCCGCTCATTTTTGACACGAAGATCAAAGTTACCAAAGCCAGACAACTTAACTTGCTCCCCGGCCTCTAAGGCCGAGCGAATTTCTTCAAAAAAAGCTTCCACTATAAGTTTGGCATCGCGTTTACTTACCCCATATCTGGTAAACAATCGCTCTGCGATATCTGCTTTGGTCAGTGCCATGGTTAATCCCTCAGCGTTGCATTGAACTCGTTTTTCAGCGCCACTACTACCTGATCAACAACCTGCTGGATGTCTTTATCCTCAAGGGTTCGCGCACTATCCTGTAACGTCAGAGCGATGGCGAGAGACTTGTAACCGTCGGCTACGCCCTGCCCGCTGTATACGTCAAATAATTTTAGGCCAACCAGTTGATTTCCGCCAACTTTTTTTATAGTAGCAAGAATATCGGCAAAACGCACATCCGATTTCACCACCACTGCAAGATCACGACGGTTGGCCTGATAGCGCGACAGCTCCTGACTTTGCACAATGGCGCGCTCACCTAGGCCGGCGAGATCCAACTCAAACAGGTAACATTTTCCTTTGATCCCAAGCTTACGTTCCGCTTCCGGATGCAGAGCGCCAACCCAGCCAACATGCTGACCATGACTGATAATTTCAGCTGTCTGGCCCGGATGTAGCGCCGAATGTTCAGCAGGAATAAACGCAAAGCGATCGGCATCCGAGGTCGTTGCCAACAAGGCTTCAACATCGCCTTTGGCATCGTAAAAATCATAGGGACGCTCAGTCATATTCCACTGCCCTTGCCCGACAGAGCCGACCAGTACCCCACCAATGACCGGAACCTGACGCACACCATTTTCCGCTGCAGCATCCGGTACAAACTTCAGGCCAGACTCAAACAACCGTAACTGCAACTGTTGCCTGTTTTGATTCGCCACTACGGTTTGAAGTAAACCAGCCCAGGTACTTAACCGCATCGCGGACATATCCGCTGAAATCGGATTGGGTAGCATCAAAGCGTCAACCTGTGGATACAGCAACTGCTGTACTTTCGGATCGACAAAGCTATAAGTGATGGCTTCCAGATAACCACGGTCAACCAACAATTGGCGCAACCGATGCAGAGGGATCTCTGCTTCGGCAAAGCGGCGCATGGTTAAACGAGCGCATGGAGACTCATTCGGGATTCGGTTGTAGCCATAGACCCGGGCCACTTCTTCGATAAGATCTTCTGCAATCGCCAAATCAAAACGCCAGGATGGTGTGCTGACCTGCCAGCCAGTCGCGGTAGAAGTCACCTGAAGCCCCAACTGGCGCAAAATACGCTCCACGGTACTGGCTTCAATGCTAATTCCGAGCAACTTGTTGAGCTGAGTGACACTCAATTCAATTTGGTTGGCAGTTGGCAGATGTGCACTGCTCACTGCTTCGACTACAGGGCCTGGCTCTCCACCGACGATATCCAGTAACAGGGCAGTTGCCCGCTCCATCGCCTGGCGTTGCAAAGCCGGATCGACACCACGCTCGTAACGGTGAGAGGCATCGGTGTGCAGGCCATACTGCCGGGCTTTACCCGCCATAATGTCAGGTGCAAAAAAGGCACTCTCTAAGAAGATATCCCGGCTTTGCTCAGTCACGCCGCTGTGCAAACCACCAAAAATACCCGCCATAGCCAGTGCTTTTTGCTGATCAGCAATCACCAGAGTACCCGGCAACAAGGTCACTTCAGACTCATCGAGCAACACCATCTTCTCGTCATTGTAGGCATAGCGCACCTGAATGCCGCCATCAATTTTAGCAAGATCGAAAGCATGCATTGGATGCCCAAGTTCGAGCAGCACAAAGTTGGTGACGTCAACCACAGGATCAATCGAGCGCACACCGGAGCGGCGCAGCTTTTCCACCAGCCACAGAGGGCTTTTCACCCCAGGGTTTATGTTGCGGATGACTCGTCCTAAATAGCGAGGACAGGCATCCGCGGCCAGCAGTTCAATCGAACGTTGCTCATCGTGTGCTGGCGCTACGGCCTGGTACTCTGGTGCCTGAAAATCCAGTGCATTCAAGACTGCCACTTCCCGAGCCAGGCCCAGTAAACCTAAGCAATCGGCCCGGTTCGGGGTTAAATCAACTTCGATACTGACATCATCCAGCTGCAAATACTGGCGAATATCCTGTCCAATGGGTGCATCTGCTGGCAGCTCGATAATGCCATCGGAGTCTTCGGCCATGCCCAGCTCCGAAAAAGAACAGAGCATGCCCATCGACGGCTGTCCGCGCAATTTGGCTTTCTTAATTTTAAAGTCACCCGGCAACACCGCACCGACTTTAGCCACCGCAACCTTCAGGCCTAAACGGCAATTGCTGGCGCCACAGACAATATCCAGCAGCTCTTCATCACCCACATTGACCTTGGTCACCTGCAGTTTGTCGGCATCCGGGTGCTGGGCACAGGACACCACTTCACCAACCACCACGCCGCTAAAATCACCTGCGACCGGGCTGACGGCGTCCACTTCCAACCCTGCCATCGACAACTGTTCAGACAGCACATCCGAACTGATCGCCGGATTGACCCATTCACGTAACCAACTTTCACTAAACTTCATGTCAATCGATCCTGCTTATCTGAACTGTTTAAGGAAACGTACATCGTTTTCGAAGAACGAGCGTAAGTCAGTCACACCGTAACGGAGCATGGTCAAACGCTCCACCCCCATACCAAAGGCAAAACCACTGTACTTGGTAGGGTCAATGCCGACCGACTTCAACACATTCGGATGCACCATGCCGCAGCCAAGCACCTCTAACCACTGGCCGTTTTTACCCATCACATCCACTTCTGCCGAAGGTTCGGTAAACGGAAAAAACGACGGCCGGAAACGCACCTGTAGCTCCTGCTCGAAAAAGTTTTGCAAAAAATCATGCAAAATACCTTTCAGCTCGGTGAAGCTGACATTGGTATCCACCATCAAACCTTCGACCTGATGAAACATCGGGGTATGGGTTTGATCGTAATCGTTGCGATAGACCCGCCCCGGAGAAATAATTCGCAGCGGAGGCGCTTCGACTTCCATGGTACGGATTTGCACCCCTGAAGTCTGGGTACGCAGCATCAGCTTTGGATTAAAGTAAAACGTATCGTGATCCGCCCGCGCCGGATGATGTTCGGGAATATTCAAGGCATCGAAGTTATGAAAGTCGTCTTCGATTTCAGGCCCTTGCTTCACACTAAAGCCAAGCTCAGAAAAGAAGCTTTCAATGCGCTGAATGGTACGGGTGACCGGATGCAAACCACCGGTTTCCAACTGGCGGCCAGGCAAGGTCACGTCGATACGCTCACTGGCCAGCTTTTCAGCTAGTTGCGCTTGTTGCAGTTGATCGCGCTTTTCATTCAATGCATGCTGCACCTGTTGCTTCAGTTCATTGATGTGCTGACCCGCGACCTTGCGCTGCTCTGGATCCATGCCCCCCAGGGATTTTAGTAACTCGGTGATCCGGCCTTTTTTGCCCATGTAATCCACACGCACCTGCTCCAGACCAGCTATATCACTACTGTTCTGGATGGCTTGTGTCGCCTGTTCTAACAATGCATTCAGCTCCATCGTTTCCTCAGCTTACTCAATCAAAATAGTGTCCGTCGTCATCAGCCAGCACGGCTTTAACGAATGGAATGGTAATTTTACGTTGGTGCACAATGGATGCTTTATCCAGCTGATCCAGGATCGCCACCAGTGCCCGGATGTCACGTTGTTGCCGGTTGAGCAGATAACGCGCCACCTCTGTTGTTAATTCAATACCCCGTACATGCGCCTTGTGCTGCAGCAATAGCTGCTTCTCGGCATCGCCTGGTAAACGCAGCTGGAAGCTGGTACAGGCTTGTAACCTGGAGACCAGGTCGGCCAGTTGAAAACCCAGCTGGGTGGGCGCTTCATTCGCCACAATCAACAGGCATTTGCCCTGCTCTGCCATGCGGTTGTACAAATCAAACACCGCGGTTTGCCAGCTCATATCACTGGCAATAGCCTGAATATTATCCAGACAGACTAAATCCAGATGCTCCAGATCATCCAGCACCCTGGCATCGAGCTGCTGCAGATGTTCCAGCGCCAGCAACTGACTGGTGAGCCCCATCTCCTGAGCCTGCACACAGGCAGCATACAATAAATGCGACTTGCCAGCCCCACTGGCACCAAACAAATACAAGGGAGCCGTACCTACAGGCTCCATTAAATACTGCCGGATGTAATTCACCGCCGGGTGTGGCGTACTGCTGTAAAAACTGTCCAGCGTTTCATCTTCCGGCAAGGTCACCGGCAACGTATACTGGGTGGGCTGCATCTAAGGACGTTCAAACCGTAATTGGATGACATCCGCGCTCTGACTAACCGGAGCCAACAGACTTACAGGACGGCTCGCTTCAGAACCAGCCAGCAAGCTTAATGTTGGCTCCAGTGCCACCAGTTGCAACCATTCTTGCAGCGGGATAGATAATTGCAGACGAAGTTGTACCCAATCAGCTGTACGTTTGACCAAGTCGACCTGTCCCACACCTGGAAAGCTGCCAAGCACACGTTGCAAACGCACCCAATCGGCCCAGTCACTGGCGCCGGTAACCATCAACGCCAACGACTCACTTTCAGTCAAGTAACGCACAGAAAATCGTTGTGCCAGCTCATCAGCCAGCGCATCAATAAAATCTGCCGCCAGCTGCTCAGGCTCTTGTCCTGCCAGCTCAAAGCGGTCTACCCGTCCTTGCTGATCCAGTTGCCAGAAAAGTTGATGTTGAACGCCTGCTTCACTCTGTTGTTCGCTCAGCTGGACGGTGACTACCAGATCAGGCTGGTAACGATTGCTTGCACTGCGAATTTGCTGCCAGAAACCTGCCCAGACATCCGTTTCCGTCACACTGAGCAAGTCTTCCATATCGTACAGAGGCCAAATCAGCGGAATCATCCGCTGCTGCGCCCGTTGTTGCATGGCTACCACCAACGCATGTTGACGCTGGCTAACAAACTGACGCCCCTGCGCATCTTGTTGCACCAACCAAACCAGGCTCTGAGGCCGACGACTGGCCCAAATCAGTAACTGTTGCTCTCGAAACAACTGCTGAATTTTCTGTTGATCCATCAACACCCTGACTGCAGGGCCCTGCTCAGTGCGGATGGCTTCAAACTGCTTCACATAGGTATTGGCACGCTGCCGCTCTTGCTGCACAACCGGATGAGACAGCACATCGGGATCGGCAGCAATACGCCGGATCACCTGATCAAAAGCATCACGTTGCCACTGCTGGCGACTTTGATCGGCCGATACTTCTGCCGTATACAGTGAGCTGGCGACCACCTGGCCAGATTGCACTAACAACGCCAGACCACAAAGCAAAGTCAGCATCAAATGCCACCATCCGTGTCGCTTACCGCTGAACTGTATCGTCATCAGCTGCCTCATACGTGATAAAGCCACCTGACGGTGGCTTACGAATTAATCAATGGGAACGCCCAGGCGTTGGGCAACTTCTTCGTAGGCCTCAACAACACCGCCTAAGCCTTGCCTGAAACGATCTTTATCCAGCTTCTTGCGGGTGGCTTTATCCCACAAGCGGCAACCATCTGGTGAGAATTCATCGCCCAATACCACTTGGCCATGAAACAAACCAAACTCCAGCTTGAAATCCACCAGCATCAACCCAGCCTGATCAAATAAACGGCTTAGCACCTCATTTACACGTAAAGTCAATGCTTTCATCTGTGTCAGCTGCTCGGTCGTCGCCCAACCGAAAGATACCACATGCGAGTCATTGATCATTGGATCGTGCAACGCATCGTTTTTCAGAAAAAGCTCAAAGGTTGGCGGGGTTAATGCCAGCCCTTCTTCAACACCAAGCCGCTTCACCAGGGACCCAGCTGCAAAGTTACGCACAACACATTCAACTGGGATCATGTCCAGCTTTTTCACCAGCACTTCATCATCACTCAGGAGCGCTTCTACCTGAGTCGGAATGCCTGCTTGCTCCAATTGCTGCATAATGAAATAGTTGAACTTGTTGTTCACCATCCCTTTGCGCGCCAACTGTTCGATACGCTCACCATCAAAAGCGGAGGTATCGTTACGAAAATGCAGAATCAGCTTATCTGCATCGGTAGTGTGATAAACCGTTTTAGCTTTACCACGGTATAACTCGGTTGTTTTTTGCGCCATCTGCGACCTCGGCCTGAGCAAAATTTCAGGGCGCAAAGTATACGAGGCTTTGCGCCATTCTCAAATCACTTTTTCAAAGGTTTCATCCGCTCATAAAGTGTCCGGATAAAACCAACCCTGCTGATTACAGCTCTAAACGTGTCTCGCTAATCACTGTTAGTAGCACAGGCTCCAGTTCCGCCACGATTCCTTCCGGCAGGCTCTGGCCATTTTTATCACGGAAACTGATGCTGGTTTGCTGCTGAGTGCGGCCTAACACCACCTGATAGTCTCCGTCAGCCAATGGCAGTGTTGGCCTTGGCTTACGACGGAATACACGGGAAAACAGACCGGGTTTCGGCTGTTCATAACGCAGATAGTAGGTAGATGCTGAGCGATTCAAATCCGTGACAGATAGATTGACCTCTTCGAACAAGCTTTCCAGCTGCGACCACACCACTTCCAATGGCTGCTCAGATAACAGTGCAGGCTGCCCCTGACCATCAACCCCCAATTGCAAACTGGTATCGACCGGACGGGTACGACGCAGTTGGGCCTGACGGAACTCGTAATCGCCAACAAAGGCAGTAAAGCGGTTCAGGAAGGTAGTTTCTTCACGCTTCACCCCGGTGGGTAACAGCTCACTGCCGCGTTCAAAGTATTCATGCTCCAGCATTTCAACCAATACAGCTACACTTCGGCCATGAGGCCGCGGCTCCATGCTCAGCCGAAAACGAGCCTGATCTTTCGGTTGTTCAGACTTCCAGAACCACATACCGGTGGTTTCCGTTCGCATAACCCAATCGGTCACCCAAACCAGCTCGCCCTCTTGCTGATAACCGATGGCATTTTCGGCAAAAAACTCGGTTAGCTTTTGCTCTAAAAAAGGCAGTAAGTCACCGCTGAAATCGGTACGGTCAAACCAGATGCGAGCACGGGTTTCTTCTTCATCCACCCGGCTGCTGGACGATAAGGTTAAGACCAAACCTGGTGGTTGGGTATCAACCCGTTGCTTTGCAGCGCGCACTGGTGGAATGTCGTATTGAGCCGGTTGTGGCGGCGCTGATAAATGGGCTGGCACTTGCAACGGCTGGCCTGCGATGGCCTCTGGCTCTGGTTTGGGAGATGAGAAAAACGAACAGCCGCTAAGCAGCAAACTGGCAATAACACAACTGGTTACCGAATAATGCACCTGGTAAACTCCTAAAATTCGATGGTGGCGTGATGTAATGCTTCTTCGATACCGGCCTGGTGAATTGGTTCCAGTGTCGTTAAAGGTAAGCGAACAAAATCGGAGGCAATCAAGCCGATACGGGCCAGGGCCCACTTTACCGGAATGGGATTGGCTTCAACAAATAATTGCTTGTGCAATGGTTGCAACTGGCTATCAATAGCGCGACAGTTGTCTGCATCACCTTCTGCCGCGGCCTGGACCATCGCAGCAATGGCGGCAGGCGCTACATTGGCGGTCACTGAGATCACACCATGACCTCCGGCCAGCAAAAAGTCAGCACTGCTGCCATCGTCACCGCTGAACAGGGAAAAATCAGCCGGGCAGCAGTCTTTCAAGTCCTGCAAACGCTCCAGTGATCCAGTTGCTTCTTTAATCCCAACGATATTCGCTACTTGACACAGCTCAGCTACCGTTTCCGGCAACAAGTCAACCGCGGTCCTGCCCGGCACATTGTATAACAAGATGGGCTTATCCGTTGCCGCTGCAATGGCTTCAAAGTGCAGCTTCATGCCTTTTTGCATCGGTTTGTTGTAATAAGGTGTCACCGTTAAAAAGCCATCCACCGGCTGAGCGGCAAATAGTTTGGTTTTTTCAATCGCAGCTTTGGTGGAATTGGCACCGTTGCCAACGATGACCGGCACTGCGCCAGCCACTTGCTGACAGACCGCCTGGATAATAGCCAGTTGTTCTTCCAGCTCCAGAGTGGCTGCTTCGGCTGTAGTACCAAGTACCACCAAGCCATTCGTTCCCTGTTCCAGATGGAAACGAACCAACCGCTCTAAACTGGCATAGTCCACTTCGCCCGATGCGAGCATTGGGGTAATCAATGCCACATAACTGCCTTTCAACATGCGCTAACAATCCCAAATTCATTCCGGGCGCCTATGTTAAAGACTGCGTCCGCTAAACACAAGGTTCACTGTTAAAACAACTGCTCTTGATACTCTGGCCGCATGACAGCCCTTGGCAATATGTTACAATGCGCCCCAATTATTCTGCACAGGATTGGTTATGACGCAGCATCTGGTGGTTACCGCTATAGGCACCGATAGAACCGGACTGGTTAGCCAGTTAGCCAGGTTGGTTACGGATTGTCACTGCAATATTCTTGATAGCCGTATGGCGATTTTTGGCCATGAACTGACCTTTATTATGTTACTGGCCGGCGAGCCAACTGCGATTAGCCGGGTAGAGCACTTGCTGCCAAGCCTGGGGCTGGAGCTGGATCTGCTGACGATGATGAAACGCACCCCAGCCCACGAGTTGCCTGCCGTAGCCAGCCATTACGTGCTAAGTTATCAGGGACCGGATAAAGTAGGGACTTTACGTGCTATCACTGCTCTGCTGGCACAGCATCAAGTCTCCATTGCTGCTTTACGCTCCAAAACCATCGCTAAAGCAGAGGGTCAATGGATGGAAGCCAGCATGACACTGCAATTTATGCAGGAGCAGTCGGTGCCAGAGGTTAAACATGCAGTAGAAAATCTGATGCAGGAATTCGGTTTAACGGGCGAATTCAGTGCCCACATCTAAGGAGTCGTTGATGATCCCATCATTACCTGAGCTGAATGTACAGGGCAAGGTTTCTGCTGATGAGTGGCAACTTCGGCTTGATCTGGCCGCCTGCTATCGATTGGTCGCCCACTTTGGCTGGGACGATCTGATCTACACCCATTTATCGGCGCGACTGCCAGGTACAGATCATTACCTGGTCAATGCCTTTGGCCTGATGTTTGAAGAAGTCACGGCTTCCAATCTGGTCAAAGTCGATTTGCAAGGCAACATTCTGGATGACACCCCATTTCAGATCAATCCGGCTGGCTTTACCATTCACAGTGCTATTCACGAAGTGCGGGCTGATGCCCATTGCGTCATTCATCTGCATACGCCAGCTACTATTGCGGTGGCCAGTCAGGCCGGTGGTCTGCGCCCACTCAGTCAGTATTCGATGTTTTCCCTGCCTTCCTTGTCGTACCATCAATACGAAGGCCTGGCAGTTAATGCTGACGAGAAAGCCCGCCTGCAAACCGACTTAGGCCAGAACAATCATTTGTTGCTGGTCAATCACGGCGGCTTAACGGTGGGGCCGACTGTTGGGGATGCCTTTATGCGGATGTACGACTTGCAACGCGCCTGCGAAATTCAATTGCTGTTGCAGAGCAGTGGTGAAAAAATCGTCGAAGTACCGCAAGCCATTCAGGATGGTATTTACCAACAGGCCAAGCTGGTGCATAGTGGCAGTACAGGCGGCCAGAAGGCTTGGCCTGCCATGCTTCGTAAAGCCTGGCGGCTTGACCCAGGCTTTGCCCGTTAATCTGTTTGCTGCTCTACTATAAAGGAAGCGCCATGAAAGTAACCCGCGTTGAAGTGTTCGATATCCACTGCCCTGAACGCCCGGCCTGGACCCCGGTATTTGTTCGTATTCACACCGACGAAGGCATTCATGGCGTTGGTGAAGCTGGGCTCGCCTACGATTTAGGTCACAGTGCAGCAGCTGCTATGATTAAAGAAATGGCTGAAGCTTTCTTAATTGGGCACGATCCATTCCAAACTGAAAAACTCTGGTCGCGGATGCTGCGTGAAAGCTTCTGGGGGCTTGGTGGTGGCCCAGTGGTGTATGCGGCCATGTCGGCTATTGATACAGCGCTTTGGGACATCAAAGGTAAAGCTCTGGGCGTCCCGGTGTACCAGCTACTCGGTGGTAAGGTAAACGACAAACTGCGCACCTACGCCTCACAGTTGCAGTTTGACTGGGGGCCTGAGTTCAAAGCTCTGGTCCACCCAGAGCAGTATGCCGAAGCGGCTTTAAAAGCCATGGCAGAAGGTTATGACGCCGTGAAGGTGGATCCAATCCAGTACGATAAAGACGGCAACAATTATTATGATCGTACCAACATTATCTCTCGTGCGGAGATGAAGCTGTATCGTGCCAGAATGCAGGCCATTCGTGAGGCGGTTGGTGACGAAGTCGATATTATTTTCGAGTGCCACAGCCTACCGGGTGCTACCAGTGCCATTCAGATTGGCGAAATCGCCGAAGAATTTGACTGCATGTACTACGAAGAGCCGGTCAACTACTTAAACCACTCATTGCATGACAAAGTAGCCCGTAAGGTGAAAGTGCCGATTGCTGGCGGCGAGC
Organism: Alkalimonas cellulosilytica; assembly: GCF_036325985.1. Taxonomy (NCBI): domain Bacteria; kingdom Pseudomonadati; phylum Pseudomonadota; class Gammaproteobacteria; genus Alkalimonas; species Alkalimonas cellulosilytica. Next base: position 113,171 of record NZ_JAUHLI010000006.1, on the reverse strand, counting down.
GCCTTTACAACCGTTGGGGCGTGCGTCCTTATTTCGAAGATCAAAGCATTGATGTACTGCAACCGGACATCGGCCTTTGCGGGGGCTTTACCGAAACGAAAAAGGTCTGTGATTACGCAGATATTTTTGATATCCGCATTCAGGCCCATGTATGCGGTGGCCCGGTTGCGACAGCGGCAGCTCTGCACCTGGAAACAGCTATCCCGAACTTCCTGATCCATGAGCACCATACCTATGCGTTAAAGCGCTGGAACCGTGAACTCTGCTTGCAGGATCCGCAGCCGGTCAACGGTTTTTTCCAGGTTTCCGAAACACCCGGCATTGGTATAGAGCTCAATGACGAGGTGGTGATGCGTTCACAGCGGGTTGAGATTAAATAGCAGCTCCATACCCTGCTTTAAAGCTGCTACGGTGCCCTCTTCGCTTGTACTGGGTACCTTAGCAGCTTTTTAAGCCCAACCATCAGGCAGCAAACAGACTCTGATGCAGTTGCTTAACCACTGGCGTGGCATCCGCATCCTGTACCAAAAAACACAGGTTGTGCTTGGACGCTCCATGACAAATCATCCGCATATTGACCCCTTCCAGCGCCTGGAACAGCTCACCGGTAATGCCCCGACTACTGTGCAGGTGATTGCCAATAACGGCAACAAGGCTTAAGCCATGCTCTACTTTTACTTCACCAAGCTGGCGCAACTCTTCGATCGCTGTTTCTGTCAGGCTATCAAAGGCACTGCCCGGCGCTTCATCCAGCGTCAGGGCCACACTGATTTCTGAGGTAGTCACCAAATCAACGGAGATGTGATGACGGCTCAATACATCAAACACCCGGGTTAAAAAACCAGCGGCATGCAGCATGGCCGGGCTTTTTACCGTAATCAGTGTCTGGGATTTTCTAAGGGCTATGGCCCGATACGCCGGACGCTCGGTCACCTCACGTGCAATCCAGGTGCCCCCTGCTGACGGCTCCCGGCTGGAGCCTACAAATACCCGGATATTTTGCCGCACCGCTGGCAACAAGGTGGCCGGATGCAATACTTTGGCTCCAAAGGTTGCCATTTCGGCGGCTTCATCAAAGCTGATTTCACGAATGCAGCGTGCCTGCTCAGTTAAACGCGGATCGGTGGTAAAAATACCAACCACATCGGTCCAGATCTGCACCACACTGGCATCCAGCGCCTCACCCAGCAAAGCAGCACTGTAATCCGAGCCGCCGCGGCCCAGGGTCGTGGTCTGCCCCTGTGCATCCGCACCGATAAAGCCCTGCATCACCAAACGCTCGCTGGCGAGCAGAGGTTTCAGCTGCTGCTGGCATAACGCCCGGATCGCATCGACCTGCGGCTCGGCTTTGCCAAAGTGACTGTCGGTACGCAGCACCAGACGACTGTCAAAGCAGGCAACGGCAGCATCACGCTCCGCCAATACCTGAGTAAAGAGCACCGAGCTTAAACGCTCGCCAAAAGACAGGATGTCGTCTTTTTGCTGCACACTGAATACGGTGCCAGCTTGTTCAATCAACTGGCGTAATTCTGACAACAACAGCTCGATCTGCGCCGCTACGGCTTCCGGATGGCTGAGTGCCTGCAGTACAGCCATGGTAATACGTTCAATTTCGGTGTAGGCAGTAAAACGTTCTGTCAGTTCGGTATGGTGGCTAATAGCCACCAACTGATTGGTCACACCAGCACTGGCGCTGACCACAACCACACGGATACGGTTATCGGCCAGGACGATATCGGCACAACGGGACATGGCCTCGAAGTCGGCGACACTGGTGCCACCAAATTTAGCAACGATGAGTTCAGACATGGATCTCTCCTTATGCAGCAACAATAAGCAGAGCACGGCATTTGATAAAACCGGAAACAGGCAGGCAGCAATAGCAGGCATGCTGTTTAGCAGTACACAAAGGCCAGAAGCTCTCCACCAGGGTTCAGGTGACAGTCCCAGGGATTCAGCCCTGGCGACCGAAGTGATACGCTCTGTAACGCACACTCCTCGGCGATGCTCCCCTCCCCTGTGCTGAGATGTACAGACATCTGACACAGGCTACCTGAGCAACGCGCCTCTTCTGGTCTATCGAATTCGATGGACGGCGCTACTCTAACCAGATCATTACAAAAAATCAATAGCTATCTGGCCGTCTGCTATTTTTCATGCAACTGCCTTAATTCAGGCTGAATTCAACTTAGGATGGCTACAGTAAGCATTGATTTCATGCGATACTGTTTCACTCATGGTTTCAAGCACTGAGTTCGGCTCAGAGTCTTTTAAATTCGGCAACAGGATTCAATGCCAAAGTGATGTTTTTTGTTCGCGCTGTACTGGTCTCACTCTTATTACTGACGACTTCCTTTGTCACTTTGGCCGAGGGGCAAACCCGTCTGCAAATTCAGGGGGTATCAGGCTCCACCAGAGACAATGTAGAACTGTACCTGGCCAATTTCGCCAATGGGGATGTCTCTACATCGCTGCGTTTTCAGGCCCGGCTTGAACAAGAAGCAAGAGCAGCACTGCGGGCTCTTGGCTATTACCACCCCACTATTGAGTTTCGCATTGAACGATCAGCCCGGGGCACCACACTGGTGATGACGATAGAACAGGGGCCGGTTACCCGCTACCAACAAGTTGATATCCAGCTCTTGGGTGAAGCAGCAACGGATGCCGACTTCATCGCGCTAAAAGATCGGCTTGCACCAAAGGTGGGAGATGCAGTGCATCATGGCCGATACGAACAACTCAAAAGCAGTATGGCCAATCTCGCTTTGCGAAAAGGCTATTTTAAAGCAGATTTCAGTCGGCATGTTCTAGCCGTATCTGAAGCACGGCAAGAGGCCAGGCTGACACTCCATTTTGACAGTGGGCAGCGGTACCGTTTTGGCGATGTGCGTTTTAGCGGCTCGCAAATCCAGGAGCCACGGCTATTTTCGCTGATCCCATTTCAAAGTGGCGATCCTTACCTCGCTAGCCAGTTGGGTGAATTTAACCAAGCCATTGCCAATACCAACTGGTTTGGCTCCATTTTAATCGAGCCCGATAGCGAGTCGTTGGAAGACAGCGACGGTACTGTGCCTTTGCATGTCAAGCTGGAACCCAGAGCACGCAATAGCATGGAGCTTGGTGTTGGCTATGCTGACGTACAAGGAGCTCGTTTAAAAGCAAATTGGAACAAACCCTGGTTGAATGACAGGGGACATAGCCTGAATAATCGGCTAGCTTTGTCTGAGATTGAGCAGAGTCTGGAGTCAGCTTATCGCATGCCGCTTCGGAACGTAGCGCAGGATTTTTATCAGTTTCAGTTTGGTGTGAAAAACTTCGACAAAGAGGACGGTAAAGGCCAGGATTATACCATTGCCGCAGAACGCCATTGGTTACTCAACAATCAATGGTATCGGACTGTTTCGATGCGTTGGCTCTACTCCGAGTTCACTCAGGCGGAGCAGGAAGACAGGAGTAACCTGTTGATGCCAGGGATCAGTTTTACCCGAAGCCGCAGTCAGGGCGGCCTGATGCCTACCCGGGGTGACCGTTTGTTATTCTCCTTGGAAACCTCTGACCGGGCCTGGGGCTCAGACAGCCGTTTTATTCGCTTTCGTAGCAGAGTCAACTACATCAACAGTTTTGGCAGTGATCACCGGATAGTTACCCGACTCGATGCCGGTGCAATTTTGCTGGAAGAAGCCACAGCACTTCCCCCCAGCTTGCGTTTTTTTGCCGGTGGTGATGGCAGCATTCGTGGGTATGGCTATGAACGGGTAGCACCCAGGGATGACGACGATCTTCTGCTCGGTGGTCGCTATATGCTGACCGGCAGCGCTGAATATCAATACCGCGTTCGCGGCAACTGGTGGCTGGCAACTTTTGCCGATTATGGTAGTGCCTGGAGTAAAGATCCGGACTGGAAACGAGGCGTTGGCCTTGGCGTGCGCTGGGCTTCGCCGATTGGACCGGTACGCCTGGATTTTGCCTGGGGCCTTGATCATAGTACCGGTAAATCGCGTCAGTTTCAGTTGCACTTCTCACTGGGACCTGAGCTATGAAATGGCTGCTTACACTGAACAAAGGCTTCTGGTACAGCATGCTGCTGTTTGTATTCCTCACCGTTGTGCTTGCTCTGAGCCAGCCTGGGCTACGTTTTAACCTGTGGGTTGTCGAGCGACTGGTGCCCGAACTCAGTATTGGAAAAGCAGAAGGCAACCTGCTGAATGGTTTTACTTTGCACCAACTGCAGCTTGTCCAAGACAACATCCAACTGACCATCGACAGGCTCGACGTAGACAACCAGCTCCATTGCTTGCTGAGCTTTAGTTTGTGCCTGAACCGACTGCAACTGGAACAGGTGCAAATAGAGCTGCAAACAGCTCCCCCCACAGCAGATACAGAAAGTGCCGGGCTGGTATTACCGCAGCTTTGGGTGCCCTTTCCTATCGCTATTCGTCAGCTACAAATCAATCAGCTGACGTTCCAAAGCCCAGATGTCACGCTCAGCTTGCAGCAATTTGACAGCAGCTTTGAACTCTGGGGCAATCGATTGGTAGTGCAGCCAACCACCGCCCATCAGTTAGCCATTTATGTGCCCAGCTCAGATAAGTCAGCCTCCGAGCCTTTGGCGCTGCCAGCCGAGCACAATGAACTCTTTGCCTGGCAGGGCTTGCAACTGCCTGAGCTACTGTTCCCACTTCAACTGGATATGATTGACTTTCAACTGCATCAGCTGAGTGTAAATGACGATGTATTGCTTGACCACCTTCAATTTGGCCTGTTAATGGAGCGTCGAAAGCTGCAGCTGATTGATTTACGTGTGAAGCAGTCTGAACTGGAGCTAACCGCAGAGTTGGAGCTTTACCCGCAGCAGAACTACCCGCTGCAAGCCACCCTGCATCTGTTTCATCCCAACCTGCTAGCAGGTGAAACGCAAGCGACAGCTGCTATAACAGGTGATCTGTCTGCCCTGCTACTGCAATTGTCCGTAGATGGTGCCATTCGTCTGAACAGCAGTGCTGAACTCGATTTGATGACCGATCAGCTGCCCTTAAAACTGCAGCTGCAAAGCGACCTGCTGCAATGGCCGCTTGATGCAGAGCCAGACTATCAACTTACCAACACCAGACTGATGGCTGAAGGCAATCTGCAGCAACTGAGAACCCATATAGAAAGTCATGTTGCAGGTGAGCTGATTCCAACCAGCAGTATTGAACTGGATGCTATGCTCAACAGTCAGCAGCTTCGGATCGAACAATTATCACTGGGTACCTTAGGTGGTCAGATCCATGTTGTTGGTCAGCTGGATTTTCAACAACAATTGGCCTGGCAGAGCCAGTGGCAGTTTGAGCAGTTGGATCCGGGCTTATATTGGTCCGAATATCCCGGATTAATCCAGGGTAACGCTCAAGTGGATGGGGAACTGACCCCGGATGCAGGTTGGCAGTTACACATCCCGCAGTTGCTGTTATCCGGCTGGTTGAGGGATTTTCCGCTTCGAGTTGATGGTCAACTATCGCTACAGGACGTTGATGGCACCGGGGCCATTGAAATGAGCGCTTTGCCACTTCGTTTGCACCATGGTCAAAACCGGGTGGAATTACAAGGTACGCTAACTGAACAGTGGCAAATGGCTGCAACTGTGATGATGGTGGATTTTTCCGACTCGATTCCAGATGCTCAAGGTGAGCTGTCCGGCAACATTCAACTGTCAGGGCCTCGAAATACACCAGCTATGGTAGTGCAACTAGCCGGCAGTGAGTTAGGCTGGCAGGAGCTGGTCTCCATCCAAAGTGCGACCCTTCACGGAGAGTTGAATAGCCGTCAACCCATTCAAACACAGCTTAATCTGACGCTGGATCAGCTTCAACTGCAAGGCAATCAAATCGATAGCATTGAAATAATGCTCGCAGGAACTGAGCTTGATCATCAACTGCAGCTAACAATGTCAGGTGAGCTACTAAGTGCTGAGTTGCATCTTAGTGGCCAGTTTGATCGCACAGAACAAGCCTGGTCATCCGAGTGGCGCGAAAGCTGGCTCAGTAGTGAGCTGGGGCATTGGCAGCTACAACAACCGCTGCAAATGCAACTGCTGGTCAATCAACAACAGCTACTATTGTCCGCTCATTGCTGGCAACGTGACACTGCCAGTCTTTGCCTGCAGCAAGACAGTAGCATCAGCGCGCAACAAGCAGATCTTCAGCTTGCTCTGCAGGACTTCGAACTAAGTTGGCTCGAGCCCTGGTTGCCGGCCTATACCGAGCTAAAAGGTCGTTTACAGGCAGAGAGTCATTTGCTCTGGCATGCTGATGCTCCGATACAGGCTTCAGTTTCGCTTTCGAGTGAGCAAGGTCAGCTAGGCTACCATTACGACCACCCATTGGAATTACCATGGCGTGATCTTCGGTTGCAGGCAGAGCTGGAGCAGGATCTGTTTTCGATGAACTGGCAACTGGGTGTTACTGAGCAAGGTCGGGTGCATGGTGCACTGGCATTGACTGAGTTGGCCAGTGAAGATCGGCAACTGGCAGCCGATATTCAGATCGATCAGTTTAGTTTCGAGTTTTTACAACCTTTGTTGGATGAATACAGTCAGCTCAGTGCCATGCTCAATAGTCAAATCCGAATTGAAGGAGCCTTGCAGCAACCAGATATCACCGGTCATCTCACCATCGAGGATGTCACTGTGCGTGGCCAGATGTCCCCGGTTGATATTGAACGGGGTGAGCTGCTGATTGACTTCAAAAATGATAGCGCCGTTTTGCAGGGCTTTGTGCAGACCCCGCAAGGAGAGGTCCGATTGCAAGGCGACAGCCAGTGGCATGACTTGACTGCCTGGCAGGCTGGGCTGACGGTTCAGGGGGATGCACTGTCTGTCCAGATCCCTCTGGGACGAATGCAAGTCCAGCCGGATCTGAAGCTCACAGTCAACCCGGAGCGCGCCCTGATCAGTGGTACCATTGATATTCCATGGGCACGCATGGTGATTGATAGCTTGCCGGATGCAGCGGTCAGTACCAGCCGTGATGAAGTATTGACGGATGAAAACTTCACTCCGCTCAGTGATGCCGGTGACAGCAGGCCTTTAGCCATTCATACCGATATTCGGGTTCGCCTTGGCAGTCAGGTTCGTTTTGCTGCATTTGGCCTGCGCAGCCACATTGCCGGTAGCTTGCAAGTTCGGCAAGACAGTGACCAACCGCGGCTTTATGGTGAACTGAATCTGGTAGATGGCACCTTTCGATCCTATGGTCAGGACTTATTGATCCGTCGCGGTCAGCTGCTGTTTAATGGTCCGGCCGATCAGCCCTTTCTGAACATGGAGGCCATTCGCAATCCGGATAATATTGAAGATGATGTGATTGCCGGGATCCGGGTAAGTGGCCCAGCCGATGAACCAAACATTCAGATCTTCTCCGAGCCAGCTATGGCTCAAGCCAATGCCACCTCTTACCTGTTGCTGGGACGGAATCTGGACAGTGAGTCTGGCAGTGGTGCCAACCCGGTAACAACCAGCCTGATTGGCCTTGGCTTGGCATCCAGTTCAAAACTGGTAGGAAACATCGGCGAAGCCTTTGGCGTACAGGACTTAACACTAGATACAGCAGGTACCGGTGATCAATCCCAGGTGACCGTTAGTGGCTATCTGACCCGAAACTTGCAGGTAAAATACGGTGTGGGTATTTTCGAGCCCTTTGGCGAGTTTACCTTGCGCTATCGGCTGATGCGTAATTTGTACCTGGAAAGTGTAACAGGACTGGAGCAGTCTGTTGATGTGTTGTATCGCTTTGAGTTTGACTAACGCCTCTACCGGGCCCGGAGTAGCAAGTGAACGTATTTCCCCAGGGAAGCGTAAGGCTCCTGCCGATTGTATTGAAGCTCTAAAGCCAGTAGCTGCTTGAAATGACTTTGCTGCATCGATGGTTCTCGCAGATAGTCGTGGAAACAACGTACGCCTGTTTTACTGAGCAACTGAAACCCTGCAGCTTCGCACCAGTTGATGACCTCCGATGGTATCAGTGGATGCTGCGGGCTAAGCGACACCGTTTTTCGTGTGGTTAAACCATCGGCTACATAATCAAAATTGCCATAAAGCAGATTGCCAAAACGCTTAGCATCGAGATTGTAGAACATCAAAGACAGCAAACCACCATCCGAAACTAACCGTTTGAGCTGTTGTATTGCCGCCTTAGGATCAGCCAGCCATTCAAGCACGGCATGGCAAAGCACCACCGGATAGGTTTTCCCCTGCTCGCTCAACTGCTGCAAACTACTTTGCTGATATTGGATCCGTTTGAACCCCAGTTGACAGGCTTGCTGCGCAGCAAGTTGCAGCATGGCATCAGAGATATCCGCTAACAGCAATGAATGGCCATACTTGGCCAGTTCTAGCGCAAGTTGCCCCTGACCTGCCCCAACATCCAAAATATCTTGGGCCAGTTGCAAGTCAGGCAAGGCAAGCAGATCCCGTAACAGCACCTCCTGACGTAACTGGCCTTTAGTGGTTTGATAGATATTGCGCTGGAATTTCTGTGCAATGCTGTCAAAATTACGATCCTGTGTTTTTTTCATGGACGACTCTATGGATGCTCTGCTGAAATCGCTGTTAATGCCTTTGCCATTGCTGCTGCTGTGGTTGCTGTTTGCTACCATCCTTTGTGTCCGCAAGCAACCCTTGGGGCTGTGGTTATTGTGTTTAGCGGTCATTGCACTTTGGTGTGGCAGCAGCAGTGCGCTGACAGAGCGCTTAGCGGCAGGACTGGAGCTTCGTTACCCGGCTTATCAGCCCTCAGGGGCTATTGATAATATCATTGTACTCGGCTGTTATCACAGTGACTACAGCCATTTGCCACTAAGCAGCCGGATGGCCGAGTGCTCAGTAGCCAGGTTAACCGAAGGCATTATCCTTTGGCACCAACACCCTGAAGCCAGATTGATCGTCAGTGGTCACTTGCCCGGTCTGTCTGGAAATCATACCCAGCTAGCTGCCGATTTAGCCATAGCATTAGGTGTGGATGAGCGCAAAATTGTTCGAATGACACAGCCAACCAACACCCAGCAAGAAGCCGCGGCAGCTGCGCCACTGATTGTCGATCAACGCAATGTGCTGGTGACTTCGGCCATTCATATGCCACGTGCCATGCGATGGTTTGACTATTATGGCGCCGAAGTCACTGCCGCACCTGCTCACTTTCAGGTGCGCCGGCCAGCTGGAGAGCATGGTATAGCCGGCTATCTGCCATCTCCCCAGGGGATCCGCACGCTGACGCTGACGCATTACGAGTACCTGGCGCTTTGGCAGCAACGTTTTAAACTGTGGTGGGATCCGGAAAACCCCTAAACAGCAACGTTGCTAGGCTGGGTTTGGTATATCTATAAATTCAACCGCAATGCCTGTTTCAGACGCCAGCCATTCCCCCAACGCCTTGATGCCATAGCGCTCTGTTGCGTGATGACCGGCGGCAATGAAGTGAATACCCAGCTCACGCGAACTATGGATCGTTTGCTCCGACACTTCGCCAGTGACAAACAGATCAACCCCTGCCACAGCCGCCGCATCAATGTAGCCCTGGCCACCGCCAGTGCACCAGGCTAGCTGTTGTACAACTTGCTCACCGGCGCTATGGCTCAACACCGTTCGTCCCAACTTTTGTTCCAACAACGCAGCCACCTGTGCCAGAGTTTTGGCCATTGGATAACGACCTTGCATCACGATCCCTGCCGGCTGAATACCAGTCAGTGGCTGTATCGCTGGCAGCTCCAGCAATTGACCAAGCTGAGCATTATTGCCAAGCTCAGGGTGCACATCCAGCGGCAAGTGGTAAGCAAACAAATTGATATCATGCTGAAGCAATGCTTGCAGACGATTTTTTTTCATCCCTGTAATAGTAGCCGCTTCACCTTTCCAAAAGTAACCGTGATGCACCAAAATAGCATCTGCCTGGGCAGCAATAGCTGCATCTATCAATGCCTGCGAGGCCGTAACCCCAGTGACCACTTTACCAATCTTGGCTTTGCCTTCAACCTGTAAGCCATTGGGGCAATAATCCTGTACCAACTCAGGGTTTAACTTGTCGCTCAGAAGGGACAACAGCTGCTGTCGATGAATGGTGGTCATATGATTCTCCTGCTATACAGCACCTATTCTAACAGCCTGACACCCTGCAACCTAGACGCAAATTTGTCAGAAAGCAGTGAATGTTGTATAACTATTCAGCACCCTATTCTTACAACTACAGGAACAATCAATGAGCAAACTGGACAAAGACCAAGTCATCGCTGAGTTCACTGCTGCATACAAAGCTGCTTTTGGTAAAGAGCCACAGTTGGAACAAAAACCAGGCTGGTTTAGCGTGGATGGTGGTAAAAATATTCGCCTGGCTGAACTCGCTGAGCTAGCACAAAGCTATGGTGCAGCAAAAGCGCCAACCAAAGCAGCCAAAGCAGCAAGCAAACCAGTAACTAAAACAGCTGCAAAACCAGAGGCTAAGAAAAAAGTAGCAGCCACCAAGGCCGCGAAATCACGACCTCTGGCACAGCAGGCCGCAGCGACCAGTTGGGCGGAACAGATTGGTGCAGGCCAGCGTATGCCGCGTGGCGCACGCTGATTACGGATCGCTGATTCACAGCTATAAAAAAGCTTGCCGGTTACACCGGCAAGCTTTTTTATTTTGGCTGAGAGTTTTAATACTGATAACTGAAGGTCAAGCCTGAGAACGCCGTGTAGCCACGGATCCCAACATGCCAGGTACCTGCCTGAGGATTGTTAAAAGTACACACCTCTTCATTGCCATTGCGGTAGGGTCGGCAATCCCACAGCTGCTCAGTAGGCGCATTGCCATAACGAATGTACAAGTCCGCATCACCAGTGCCACCAGTAATCCGGAAAGTCAGCTGACTAACCCCAGACGGGATATTGTAGCTGCCACGTAACCACTGCCCCGTTGAACCAGAAAGGTTATGGAACGTCTGACCACCACCTGGGTTACCACCACCGCCACTGCCATCACAGCCGTTGTTGGTAATCCAGTCATGCGCTGCTTTGGCACGGACAATACCCCAACCATAAGAGGTGTTGCGGCCTGAAGTACCACGACGCTCAGCAGTCAGATTAAGCACATTCCGGATTTGGGTATTGGTACACTGTGGATGATTGCTCCATACTAAGGCGGCAACCCCTGCAACATGTGGTGATGCCATGGAGGTACCGCTAATGCTGCGATAGCCACTGTTGATCCAGGTTGACGCAACATTCACCCCTGGCCCTGAAATTTCTACTTGCGAATTGCGCTGTGAAAAACTAGCCAGGTTTTTATTGGAGTCCACCGCAGCAACAGAAACCACCGCATCGTAGGATGCCGGGTAAGAGAAACTGGTATTGCCTGCATTACCAGCCGCAGCAACCAGCAACATACCGCTGTTGTTGAAGCTATTCATCGCATTTCGCTCAGTGGTGTTGGAGCTACCACCACCCAGACTCATATTCACCACCTTGGCACCTGCATTTTGACAGGACTGAATGGCTTGAATCAGGTTAGAAGCATTGGTCCAGTTACCAGAGTTATTGAAAATTTTCACATTATGCAATCCCACCAGGCCAGATGGCAAAACACCAACCACACCGATGTTATTGTTCAAAGCAACGATGGTCCCAGCAACATGAGTACCGTGGCCATTACCGTCGGTAGACCAGGCTCCGTGACCAGAAAAGGTCGAACCTGTCACCCCAGCCGAGGGTAAATCCGGGTGACCCAATTGATAGCCAGTATCGATCACACAGACTTTCATATTGGTCGCATTGGCATCACTCACCTGATTCGCTTGCACCATATTGATGCCATAAGGTGTGGTTTGTGCCATCGGGGAGATTACATCAGCGATGTAGCGTTTGTGATCCAGCTCAATGTATTCAACTGCCGGGTTTTTAGAAAGTTCACGCAGCTGCTGTGGGGTCAGGGTAGCCACACTGGCCTGGACAATATCCAGGTGCATAATCGCGTTGACTTGATGCTGAGAGAGTACATAATCTGCAGCCTGAGCAGAGAACGCCTCGGCATCTGACAAACGTTCAAAATCAGCTGACATCGGCATAGCAGCTTGGGACATCAACTCTGCTGCATTGAATTTAATGATGTAACGGTCAGACTTCTCGGTATCAGGCCGAAGTCTTGGCGTGCTGTTTTGCAAGGAAGCACCACTGCTCAGGGAAGGGGTTCCCTGCAAGTCATTGGCAACAGCAATGGATGATAGAGCCGAAAGGGTGAAGGTGCTGGCAACCGCCAGAGCTAACTTGGTTGCTTTTATATTTTTCATTTTTTATTGGTTCCAGATTGATTGCGACAAACCTCCTTGTGCATTTATCCCTCAGAGCCACCTTACTCTGCTGAGGGGCGGGATGAAACAGCAATCAAGCTACAAATTTATGATAAAAAAACTATATTGTCCCTGTTTATATTTTATTTTGTTAATTTTTGTTCGAGTCAGGTACAAAAGGTAATCGAAACCAAAAACAGGTTCCGTGTGGGTGGTTGGGTTCAAAACCAATTTCACCACCGTGGGCTTCTACAATGCTTTTGCAAATCACCAGTCCTAACCCCGACCCCTGTACCTGCTTGCTATCTGACGCATCAGCCTGTGCAAATTTTTCAAAGACCCTTGCTTTAAAATCCTCAGAAATACCGCAACCTTGATCGGCAACCGTCACTTGCAGCCAGGCAGCTTTTCGCTCCAGACAAACACAAACCTCACTTCCTGGAGGTGAAAACTTAATCGCATTGGATAGTAAATTATCCAGTACCTGACGCAATCGCATGGAATCACCCAGTACCTGACTTGCCGTCTCAAGCTGATGACTGCTGATGCTGACATCAAAGCGCCGGGCATACTCTGCAATACCAGCGATGGCATCCTTGACTAGCGCTGATAACAGAATGTTTTCTGTTTTCAGGCTCATCTTGCCGGCAGCAAACTTTTGCACGTCCAGCAGATCATTAATCAGTTCAGACAAACGTTCACTGTTACGCAGTGCCGAACCAACCAATTCCGCATAGCTCGGTTGCTCTGGCGTGACGATGTTATTGTCAATCAGCGATAAAGCTCCTCGAATTGAGGTTAAAGGCGTGCGCAGCTCATGACTGACGGTAGAGATAAACTCATCTTTTATTTGGTTTAGCTGCTTTAACTGCTGATTGCTTTGCGACAACTGTTGCATGCTCTTTTCCAACTGACGGGTTCGTAACGATAAAGCCATGGAGCTTTGCTCCAGGGCTTTGGTTCGCTCATTGACCTTGCTTTCGAGCAGTTGCTGCGCCTCTCCTTTTTCTGCGATTGATTGCTGTAGCAAGCGGTTTACCTGCCGGATATGCTGCAACCGGTACCAGTGAGCGACCAGGCCAAACAGCAATAACAGAACGAACAGCAGTAGCTGATACCTTCGTTTCTGCCACCAGTGCGGCAAAATCTCCAGCTGCAGGGCAATCACCTTCTCAGAAATCATGCCATGGTTATTGCTTGCCATCACGGCAAACTGATAACGCCCGGGCGGCAAATTAGAGTAAAAGGCAGTAGACCGCTCAGCAGCGTAAATCCAGTCCTCCTCAAAGCCATGTAAACGATAACGATACTGATTGCGGCTAACATCGTGAAAGTCCATGGCAGAAAAGTGTAACTCCAGGCTATTTTGACCTGGTTGAAGTTGCAGCATCGTCTGTGCTGGCTCGGTGAATACAGGCATTAACTCACCATGATTAATGCGATAGGCAGTCACCATAGGTTTAGGAGCTTGCTGGTTAACCCAGAGTTGTCCGGGCTCCGCTTTACTCAACCCTCGTAAAGTGCCAAAGTACAAATGGCCATCTGCAGCAGCCGAAATGGCGCCGGCATTAAGCTCAGTAGCAGAGAGACCATCTTTGCGGGTAAAGGTGACGATATTTTTAAACTCTGGCGCTATCAAACTTAAGCCATGAGCGCTTAACAGCCAGGTACGCTCATCAAGATACAAAACCCCCAGCATGTGATCACTGGCAAGACCATCGCTGGCATAAAGCACCTTATAATGATCATTTTCAGGCTGCCAGAACAAAGTTCCCCGGTTGGTACAGGCAATGAGCACTCCCTTTGCATCCCGGCTTATGCACTGAATGGTATTGGAAGGCAGCCAGGGATTGTTGGTGACATTCAGTTGTTCCACAACCCCCAGTTCGGCATCCAGTAAATACAAACCGTTGTAGCGCGTACCCGCCCAAACCTGTCCATCCGGCATTGCGTAAAGCGCTTGAACGACCTCATTGGCTCGACGGCGCTGAAAGTCTTCAACAAAGTGTCGTTTGACTCCACTGTTCTGATGGTAATACAACACGCCCTGCCCCCAGAGCCCAAACCAAAAACTGCTATCGGGTAGAATCACCATATCCCGAATAATAGGAGTGCTGGCAAAGCCAGCAAAAGGTTCCCGGTATGGCACAATCTGATCCTGCTCGGGCAAATAACGAAACAAGCCAGCTTCGGTTGCAATGTAGGTATCACCATAGTCTGAGCTAACAATCCGGTTGACTCTGGCTGTGGTTTCGTAACTGGTAATGTGTCCACTGACTAATTGCATCCGGTACAATCGCTCTGAGGTACCAAACCAAAGAATACCCGGCTGGCTGGCGTCCAGGCTCTGAATAGAAAGCTCATCACGACGCTCCCATTCAGGCAAATGCGATAGCGATATGTCGTGAAAAGCGCTGCGGGCAAATCGGGTATGGTACAAGCCGCCGTCCCGGGTTCCCAACCAAAGTACACCGGTTTGATCCAATAGCACCGAACGTACATTTAAACTGGGCAATAACGCACTTTGCTGGCGAAATAATTGGTAGCTGTTGGTACTGAGGTTAAACTGAAACAAGCCCTCATAGCTGCCTATCACGATCAGCTCGGATGAAATGGGATAAATGGTATTTAAGATGGGCGGAAAGTCATAGTCACCTTCCCCGGGCACGGGATAAAGCAGTTGCTGCCAACTTTCTGGCTCAAAGGCTAATAAGCCAGAGCGGGAACCAACCCAAAGTTGATGTCTGCCAAAATACAAAGACCTTGCTTCGTTTCGTCGGCTGCTGCTACTCGCTTCAGCAAATAATGGCCGGCCAGGTTGCAAGCCCGTACTTGCATGCCAACGATGCACGCCCTGACTGGTTCCGACCCATATATCCCCCTGATCTCCTTTTGCAAGGCTCCAGACCCGCTGGTGCAGTAAGGGCTGCTCACTATCCGCCTGGCCAATCTGTGAAATATGACCATCGACGGCAATACGAAACAACCCGGCTGTAGTCCCTACCCAAATAGCACCATCTTCAGCCTCCAATAAAGATTGCACTTGATAACCATCGGCCAGGAAGCGGCTTAGCTTTGTACGGGAAGGATCGAGCCGGCTGACACCTTGTCCCCAGGTACCGGCCCAAAGTTGCTGCTGACTATCCAGCAGCAATACACCGACATCAGTGAATGGCTCCTCAGTCGCCTCTTGTTCAGTTAGCAAGGGCACCTGAATAAATTGATAGCCGTCAAAACGCAACAGACCAGAGTCAGTGGTGCCAAGCCAAATGAAACCCAGTTCATCCTGCTGTATAGCAAAAATGGTGGTATTGGGTAAGCCATCATCAATGCCAATACGATTGATAGTGCCCTGAACTGCGAACGGCAACAATAGAATAAATAGCGCAAGCAAAGTGGCAAAGGCTCTGTTCAAAGCTTAAGTCCATTTAAAAACACCTGAGTTTCACTTTAAATCGTATCCGGCATGCCGTCAAAGGATTCACTGCGGTTGTTGCTATCCAGTTTGCTTTACAGCAAGCGGATACCAATTTGCATTGGAACACTTTCGTTTGGGCTTGCCTTTCCGTAGAATCGGCCCCATATGCAAAGAACATCAACTATGGAGTACTCTGATGTCAGAGATCAAACACAGTCAATTACTTATCCTGGGTTCTGGGCCTGCCGGCTATACTGCCGCAGTTTACGCCGCTCGTGCCAACTTAAAGCCGGTCCTTATTACTGGCATGCAACAAGGTGGCCAACTGACCACTACCACGGAGGTCGAAAACTGGCCAGGTGATCCTCATGGCTTGACCGGTCCGGCTTTAATGGATCGGATGAAGGAACATGCAGAAACCTTTGATACCCAAATTGTGTTTGATCACATCCACACCGTCAACCTGAAACAGCGCCCTTTTACCTTACAGGGTGATAATGGCACTTACAGTTGCGATGCACTGATCATCTGCACCGGTGCTTCCGCCAAATATTTAGGACTGGACTCTGAGCAGGCATACAGTGGCCGAGGTGTTTCAGCCTGTGCCACCTGTGATGGCTTTTTCTATCGCAATCAAAAAGTGGTGGTAGTAGGTGGTGGTAACACTGCAGTGGAAGAAGCGCTGTACTTATCGAACATCGCTGCTGAGGTGCACCTGGTGCACCGCCGTGATAGCTTCCGCTCAGAGAAAATCCTCATCGACCGACTGATGAAAAAAGTCGAGTCTGGCAACATTATTTTGCATCTGCACCGAGAGCTGGATGAAGTATTAGGTGATGAAATGGGTGTCACTGGTGTCAGGTTAAAATCCAGCATTGGTGAAGATCCCAAGCAGCTGGATGTGCAGGGTGTCTTTATTGCCATTGGCCACAAGCCCAATACCGATATTTTTGCAGGCCAGCTGGAGATGCACAATGGCTACCTGAAAGTGCAATCCGGTACTGAGGGCAATGCCACCCAAACCAGCATTGAAGGTGTGTTCGCCGCTGGCGATGTGATGGATCATATCTATCGTCAGGCCATTACCTCTGCTGGCAGTGGCTGCATGGCAGCACTGGATGCGGAGCGTTATCTGGATGCGCTTAACAGCTAAGTCCTTGTGCCAGTCTTTCTGCCACAACTCAGCCAGTCACTTAGCTTTCCGGCACTGAGTCAGGCTCTGACGGAACCGGATGGCCTGTTGGCAATGGGCGGGGATCTTTCTCCTGCCCGTTTACTGGCAGCTTACCATCAAGGCATTTTCCCCTGGTTTTGCCAGGGCGATCCCATATTGTGGTGGAGCCCTTCGCTACGGGCTTTGTTTAAACCCGGACAACTGCAGTTCAACCGCTCCTTGCGTAAGCAACATCGGCGGCAGGGCTATCAGTTTAGTGTGAATAAGGCCTTTCGCCAGGTCGTTGCCGGCTGTGCAGCCCCAAGAAACAAACAAACCGATACCTGGATTTTGCCGCAAATGCAGCATGCTTATTACCAGCTGCATCTACAGGGGCATGCGCATAGCATCGAAGTCTGGCATCAGGAGCAACTGGTCGGTGGCCTTTATGGACTTTGTATCGGTCAGCTATTTTGCGGCGAGTCGATGTTCAATCGCCAGCCTGGCACGGCCCGGCTAGCCTTAATTGCTTTGCAACAACAACTTCAATGTCATGGCGCTGGCTGGATCGATTGTCAGTTACCCAACGACTATCTGAATCAATTGGGCGTGCACGCCATGGCAAGAGCTGATTATATGCAATTGCTGCAACAGCTGGCCGCTGAGCCGATGCCTGCAGCGTGCTGGCAATCACAATACATGCAGGTGAACGATGACTGAGCTGTCCTTTGGCTTGACAGCCCCGGCACGATGCAGTTATCTGCCTGAGCAACAAGAACAGGTCATCTTTTTACTGCCAGCAACTCCTATTGATGCCAGTCTTTATCAACAATTGCTGCAACACAATTTTCGCCGCTCCGGCAATGATGTGTACCGGCCACACTGCCCGGCTTGCCAGGCATGCCAGTCGGTGCGGTTGGATGTGACAGCATTTCAACCAAACCGGCGACAACGGCGGATTGTGCAAAGAGCCAAACAGCAGCAGTTTTGGCTGCGATTTGGCAGTCCCTCAGGCGACAGCTATTATCCGCTTTATCAGCACTATATCGAAGCCCGTCATTCGGATGGCGCCATGTACCCACCCAATAAACAGCAACTCGACTCACTACTTTACTGCGATTGGCTGAACGTTGCAGTGCTGGAAGTGTATCAGCAGCAAACCTTGATTTCAGTGACGGTGGTGGATGTGTTGGACAAGACGCTATCGGCAGTCTATACCTTCTATCACCCAGGTTATCAGCGCTACTCTCCAGGCATCCTTGCTATCTTGCTGCTGATTGAGCAGGCACAACAACTACAGAAAGACTATCTGCATCTGGGCTATTATGTTGCAGACTGTGCTAAAATGGCCTATAAAGCAGAATTTTTGCCACAACAACGCTTTTATGCAGAAAAATGGCAGTCAATTGGTTAAAAAAGCCAGTCTCGCTTTACAAGGCTGACGGATTTCGGCACAATCTGCGCTGTTTTAATTTTCACACTATCAGAGGCGAGTACGCTGAATGGCGAAAGAAGATGTAATTGAAATGCAAGGCACCATTTTAGATACCTTGCCAAACACCATGTTTAAAGTGGAGCTGGAAAACGGCCACGTAGTTATTGCCCATATTTCCGGCAAAATGCGTAAGCACTACATTCGGATCCTGACTGGCGACAAAGTCACTGTTGAACTGACCCCATACGATTTAAGCAAAGGTCGTATCGTGTTCCGCCAGCGTTAAACCAGCTTTTTCTGCCTGTATCAGGCCATAAAAAACCCGCCACAGCGGGTTTTTTTCGTTGCCAGGTATCTTAAGCAGGCTCTGGTTCTTCCTGAAACACAAAGCTGAGTTTATCATCCAGCAGCTCAACACGCACATCACCACCCTGCAGCAAGCGCCCAAACAGAATTTCGTTGGCCAACGGCTTTTTCAGCTGTTCCTGAATTAAACGTGCCATTGGCCTTGCGCCCATCGCACGATCATAGCCTTTTTCGGCCAACCAGGCTCTGGCTTCTGCAGAAAGCTCCAGCGATACTTGCTTCTTATCAAGCTGAGCCTGTAATTCACAGATAAATTTATCGACCACTTGCAAAATAATCGTGCTGCTTAAATGCTCGAACCAGATAATGCTGTCCAGCCGGTTACGAAACTCTGGCGTGAAGGTCCGGTTGATTTCCGCCATGGCATCATGGCTGTGATCCTGCTGCTGAAAACCGATGGATTTACGCACGGTTTCCTGTACCCCGGCATTAGTGGTCATGACCAGCACAATGTTGCGGAAATCAATTTTACGACCATTGTTGTCAGTCAGAGTGCCATGGTCCATCACCTGCAGCAAAATGTTGTAGATATCGCTGTGGGCTTTTTCAATTTCATCCAATAACACCACGGCATAAGGGTGTTTCGAAACCGCATCGGTCAACAAGCCGCCTTGCTCAAAACCTACATAGCCCGGAGGAGCGCCGATTAAGCGGCTGATAGCATGGCGCTCCACGTATTCGGACATGTCAAAGCGCAGCAGCTCCACCCCCATCACCCTGGCCAGCTGTTTAGTCACTTCGGTTTTACCGACCCCGGTCGGACCGGCAAACAGGAAACTACCAATGGGTTTTTCTTCGCTACCAAGACCAGAACGCGACAAGCGAATCGCCGCCGTCAGCGCATCAATGGCCCCATCCTGACCAAACACCACCAGCTTCAAATTGCGATCCAGATTACTGAGCACATCGCGATCAGAGGCAGATACTGATTTTTCAGGAATCCGCGCCATCTTGGCAATCACATGTTCAATCTCCGGTACATTGATCACTTTTTTACGCCGCGACTCCGGTAGCAACCGTTGACTTGCGCCGGCTTCATCGATCACATCAATGGCTTTATCCGGTAAGTGGCGCTCATTGATGTACTTCGCTGAAAGCTCCGCCGCCGCCCGCAGTGCTTTTTGGGTGTAACGCACACTGTGGTGTTTTTCGTAGCGCTCTTTTAAGCCTTGCAAAATACGGGTGGTGTCTTCCACGCTGGGCTCTGTGACATCGATTTTTTGAAAGCGACGCACCAGCGCCGTATCTTTTTCAAAGATGTTCTTAAACTCTTGATAAGTAGTAGAGCCAATGCAACGCAGTCGACCGCTCGATAGCAATGGTTTGATCAGGTTTGAAGCATCCATCACCCCACCCGAAGCCGCACCGGCACCAATCACGGTATGGATTTCATCAATAAACAGGATTGCGCCTTCTTCTTTTTCCAACTCTTTTAGCAAGGACTTTAACCGTTTTTCAAAATCACCGCGGTATTTGGTGCCTGCCAGCAAAGCGCCCATATCCAATGAGTAGATGGTGGCATTTTCAATCACTGCAGGTACCTGCTGATTGACAATACGGAACGCTAACCCCTCGGCAATAGCTGTTTTACCAACACCGGCTTCGCCAACCAAAAGAGGATTGTTCTTCTTGCGGCGGCACAACACCTGGATCGCCCGCTCCAGCTCTGCATCCCGGCCAATAAGGGGATCAATCTGGCCTTGCTTGGCCAATGCATTTAAGTTGGCGGTAAAATTATCCAGTGAGCGCGCCTCTTCTGCTGGTGCTTCAGACAAATCATCCTGAGCCCGCTCATCATGCTGCTCCAGTTTTTCGGTTTTAATCACGCCATGAGAAATGTAATTGACCACATCCAGTCGGCTGATATCGACCTTTTTCAGCAAGTATACCGCTTGGGATTCCTGCTCACTGAAAATGGCGACCAGCACATTGGCACCCGTCACTTCCGTTTTTCCGGACGATTGCACATGAAAAACCGCACGTTGCAACACGCGCTGGAAACCCAGAGTTGGCTGCGTATCCCGCTCTGCATCGCCATCAGGCAACAAGGGGGTGGTAGAGTCAATAAAGGTCGCCAGCTCCAAACGCAGCTTTTCAATATTGGCGCCACAGGATTTCAACGCATCACCAGCGGCCGGGTTGTCCAACAGGGCAAGCAGCAAGTGCTCAACCGTCATGTACTCATGACGACGCTCTCTGGCAAAGCGGAACGCCAGATTCAGTGTCAACTCGAGATCTTTATTCAACATAGATGGACTCCTGACTGCATCTTAGTTTGGTGCTGGTGCCGATACCCTAAGTTAAGCTCGTTCCATCGAACAAAGCAATGGATGTTCATGGGATTTTGCATATTCTGTTACCTGCAGCACTTTGGTTTCAGCAATTTCGGCGGTAAAGACCCCACAAGTGGCACTGCCCTTATGGTGAACCTGCAACATCACCTCACTAGCTTGTTCATACTGCATATTGAAAAAACGGATCAGCACATCAATCACAAAGTCCATCGGCGTGTAATCGTCATTATGCAGCAATACCCGATACATGGATGGTGGCTCAACTTTCTGTCGGGTCAGCTCCTCCAACCCTTCCTGCTGACTTGCTAACTCTTTAAACCAACTCATACTTGTTCACTACGCCTTGTTGATTGAAAAACAGACCAGATTAATTATTCGTAAAAAACCAGAGATTTAATTGCAAAAAACTTGACTGTCTGAGCAAATTATCTACAGTAAGTGGTAGGGTAACGTATTTACCCTGAAATTATTATACCTGCACATAGAATTTAGCTCACTTAAAGAAGGATGTAAGTAGTATGGCTACCGGTAAAGTAAAATGGTTCAACAATGCCAAAGGCTTTGGATTTATCCGGGAAGATGGCAGAGATGAAGACATTTTCGCACACTACTCCACCATTTCAATGGATGGTTACCGTACCCTGAAAGCCGGGCAGGATGTCCAGTTTGATTTGGCAGAAGGCCCTAAAGGCCTGCATGCAGTCAACATTGTCCTGCCAGGTGAGGAAAAGTCAGACGTCTGATCGGCTACAAAGCCCAGTTCAGCCCTGAGTTTGACCGTCAAACAAACAGGCACTGCATGCAGTGCCTGGTGTTTTTTATATTTTTATGCCATGAGTATCAAGCCATCACCAGATGATGATGGCAATAGCATCAAAGCCATTTACAGGCTGCTTAAAGCCTGATTGAAAGTGACGCTGGGACGCATCACTTTGCTGGCAAGCTCAGCTGATGGGCGATAATAACCACCCAGATCAACGGCAACTCCCTGAGCCTCATTGAGCTCCCGCACGATCTGAGCTTCATTCGCCGTCAATTGCTCTGCCAGAGTACTAAAACGTTGCTGCAACTCGCTGTCTTTGCTCTGTGCCGCCAAGGCTTCTGCCCAGTACAAGGCCAGGTAGAAGTGACTGCCACGGTTATCCAGCTCTTTCACTTTGCGCGATGGTGATTTATTGGTATCAAGGAACTTAGCGGTTGCCTGATCCAGTGTGTCGGCCAATACCTGAGCCCGGGCATTGCCTGTTACCTGGCTTAAATGCTCCAACGAAGCAGCCAGTGCCAGGAACTCACCCAGTGAGTCCCAACGCAAGTGGTTTTCCGCTTCCAGTTGCTGCACATGCTTAGGCGCTGAGCCGCCAGCACCAGTTTCAAACAAACCGCCGCCATTCATCAAAGGGACAATCGACAACATCTTGGCGCTGGTACCCAGCTCCAGAATGGGGAACAAATCGGTCAGGTAATCACGCAGCACGTTGCCAGTCACAGAAATGGTATCCTGACCTGCTTTGACCCGCTGCAAGGTAAAGCGGGTGGCATCGACCGGTGCCATAATATGCAGTTCCAAGCCATCGGTATCGTGTTCTTGCAGGTAGGTCTCTACTTTAGCAATCAACTCGCTGTCATGGGCACGCTCGCTGTCAAGCCAAAATACCGCAGGCGTGTTGCTCAGGCGGGCGCGATTGACAGCCAACTTCACCCAATCACGGATTGGCGCATCTTTTACCTGGCACATCCGCCAGATATCGCCCTGCTCTACCGAGTGCTCAAACACCACTTCGCCGGCTGTATTCAGTACTTGTACCGTACCATCGGCCGGGATCTCGAACGTTTTATCATGCGAGCCATACTCTTCAGCTTTTTGTGCCATCAAGCCAACGTTTGGCACTGTGCCCATGGTAGCTGGATCAAAAGCACCATGCTCTTTGCAAAAGGCGATGGTTTCCTGGTAGACACCCGCATAGCAGCGATCCGGGATCATCGCCTTAGTATCTTTCAGCTTACCATCTGGTCCCCACATCTGGCCGGATTCACGGATCATGGCAGGCATGGATGCATCGATAATGATATCGCTTGGCACATGCAGGTTGGTAATGCCTTTGTCCGAGTTCACCATCGCCAGGGCTGGTTGCTGCTGGTACACCGCCTGGATATCAGCTTCAATCTCTGCCCGCTTGGCATCATCCAGCTGCGCAATTTTTGCTACCACATCACCAAAGCCATTGCTTGGATCGACATCTAGCTGTTTAAAGGTTTCGGCGTGCTTGGAGAAAAGCGCTTTAAAATACACCTTCACAGCATGACCAAACATAATAGGATCAGACACCTTCATCATGGTGGCTTTCAAGTGCAGTGACAGCAGGACATCTTCGGCTTTCGCAGCGGCCGTTTCTTTTTCAAGGAAAGCACAAAGCGCGGTTTTGCTCATGACCGCCGCATCGACAACCTCACCCGCCTGCACCGGTACGCTGGCTTTCAGTACCTGCTGCTGACCATGACTGTTTAATACAATCTTCAGATCGTCCGCAGCATCGAAAGTGGTCGATTGCTCAGAGCCAAAGAAATCACCATCCTGCATATGGGCTACATGCGACTTGGACTCCTTGCTCCAAACACCCATTTTATGCGGGTGCTTTTTGGCATAGTTTTTTACCGAAGCCGGCGCACGACGATCGGAGTTGCCTTCGCGCAGTACCGGGTTCACGGCACTGCCTTTGATTTTATCGTAACGGGCTTTAATGTCTTTTTCCTGCTCCGTCTTCGGTTCGGCCGGGTAATCAGGCAGCGCGTAACCTTGCAGCTGTAATTCTTTAATAGCAGCTTTTAATTGCGGGATAGAAGCACTGATGTTTGGCAGCTTAATGATATTGGCTGCGGGTGTTTTAGCCAGCTCACCCAACTCCGCCAGTGCATCGGACTGACGCTGGTTATCTTTTAGAAACTCCGGAAAGCTGGCAATAATGCGGCCCGATAAGGAAATATCACGCGTTTCCACGGAAACCCCGGCTGCCTGGGTAAAGGCCTGAATGATCGGCAGCAAAGAGTAAGTCGCCAAGGCTGGCGCTTCATCGGTTTCAGTGTAAATAATCTTTGAATTTTCAGTCGACATAATGATTCCTATTGAAATGACTTCCTCACGAGGAGGGCCCGGCATTGCAGTTCCCTCCCCCAGGCCCGGTGCTGTTTAAAACAGCGAGCCCTTCGAACTGCATGCACTCATAACACAACAGTTTGCTACCCATCCGGCTGGATCTGGTGCTGGCTGCACGAACAGGACCTTTGCAGCCATAACGGTACCAGCTGCAGCCGGATAGCCAGAAAAACGCCGGGATTATAGCAGCTCAGCATAGCTACGCCTAGTCAGCGGCAAAAAACCAGCTCGATGTTTCAAACCTGAACTCAGGGGCTTTTTATGCTAGTCTTGGCATTAACAACAACCTGTTTTTGTACACAGAACCCTACAGTGAACCTAAAAAATCACAATCCGACCAAAGTCGCAACGCCGCAACTGATTGCCTTTAATAAGCCTTTTCAGGTGCTTTGCCAATTCACCGATCAAAGCCCCAAACAGCGTCAAACCCTGGCGGCTTATATTCCTATTCCAGATGTCTATGCCGCCGGTCGGCTGGATTACGACAGCGAAGGTTTGTTGTTATTGACCAATGATGGACGACTGCAACAACGCATAGCCGACCCCAAACACAAAATGGCTAAAACGTATTGGGTCCAGGTCGAAGGCGATATTACCACTGAGGCGTTGCAACAATTGCAGCTGGGGGTGTGTTTGAACGATGGACCAACCCTACCGGCAAAGGCCCGCCGGTTGTCAGCACCCAAGGTATGGCCTCGTCAACCACCGATCCGCCAGCGGCAACACATTCCTACCAGTTGGCTTGAACTCACCATCCGCGAAGGACGCAACCGTCAGGTTCGCCGAATGACCGCAGCCGTTGGTTTTCCAACGCTACGCCTGATTCGGGTCGCCATTGGCCCATGGCAGTTACATCAACTCGCCCCCGGTGAGTTCGCTCTGCTGGACATCCCTGCTGAAATCCTCAATACCGCTACCGCACCAGCCAAACGGCGGTTTTCGGGTGTGAAGGGCAAAAAATAATGTTATAATCCGGCCCAATTTTTTCCGAGTTGTAAGGGCCTCATGTCAGCTTCCACGCCAAAGTCAGCTTCCACGCCAAAAAAAGTCATTGTCGGCATGTCCGGCGGAGTGGACTCATCGGTTTCTGCTTATCTGCTGTTGCAGCAAGGCTATCAGGTCGAAGCCCTGTTTATGAAGAACTGGGAAGAAGACGACAACGATGAGTACTGTGCTGCAGCCGAAGACATGGCAGATGCGCAGCAGGTGTGTGACCGGCTGGGCATTAAACTGCATAAAGTCAATTTTGCTGCCGAGTACTGGGATCAGGTGTTCGAGTACTTTCTGGCTGAATACAAAGCTGGCCGCACCCCCAACCCGGATATCATGTGCAACAAGGAAATTAAGTTTAAAGCCTTCCTTGAGTTTGCCGCCGAAGCACTGCAGGCCGATTTCATCGCAACCGGCCATTATGTGCGCCGACGTGAAACAGACGGGCACTGGCAACTGCTGCGCGGCTTGGATCAAAACAAAGACCAGAGTTATTTTTTATACACGCTGGCCGAACAGCATGTGGCGCAAACCCTGTTTCCGGTGGGCGAACTGGAAAAACACGAGGTGCGCGCCATCGCCGAACAGCAAGGCTTTATCACTCACGATAAAAAAGACAGCACCGGCATTTGTTTTATCGGCGAACGAAAATTCAAAGATTTTTTGCAAAAGTACCTGCCAGCACAGCCTGGTGATATTGTGACCCCCGAAGGCGAGATTATCGGCCAGCACGAAGGCCTGATGTACCACACGTTAGGTCAGCGCAAAGGCCTGGGTATTGGCGGCTTGAAAAACAGTGGTGACGATCCCTGGTACGTTGCAGGCAAAGATTTGATCAATAACCGCCTGTTGGTGGTGCAAGGAGCCGATCATCCCAGTCTGTTTGCGAAGGGCCTTATCGCCAGTCAACTGCACTGGGTCGACCGGGTGGGCCCTGGCCAACCGTTGCGCTGCAGTGTGAAAACCCGTTATCGTCAGCACGATATTCCCTGCACCGTCACCCCGCTTCCGAGCGGAGAACTGCAGGTGAACTTCGACCAGCCGCAAAAAGCCGTGACTCCAGGACAATCGGCCGTTTTCTATCTCGACGACGTCTGCCTTGGTGGCGGCATTATTGATAAGGCATTGAATTAAGCTATGCAAGCAAATGTTTCTACCCAAGTTATGGCGCTGGCTGCCTTGTGCCAGGCGCTCAGTCTGGTCAAAGCGGTCGCCAAAACCAAAGAAGTTGACCAGGACCAATTGGAACTGATGTTAGGCAGTGTTGCCATCCTGGATGCGGATACCCCGATCGATATTTATGGCGGCGAACTGCGACATTTACGCAGCGGTTATCAGGTATTGTTGCAACAGCTGGGCGATAACCCGAACAAAGACGTCGAAATTACCCGTTATGTAGTAGCCGTACTGGCGCTGGAACGGCGTTTGGCTAAAAGCGGCTCCAACATGGCAGCCCTTGGTAAACGCTTGCAACAATTGGCCCGTCAATTGGAGCATTTTAGCATAACCGACGACACCTTATTGTCGAACATGGCTGATATCTACATTGAGTGCATCAGCACTCTGGGCACCCGCATTCAGGTTGCAGGCCAGCCAGAACTGTTAAAACAAACCCAGGTACAGCACAAAGTACGCGCTCTATTACTGGCAGCGGTGCGCGCCGCAGTACTCTGGCGCCAGGCAGGAGGCAGCCGCTGGCACTTGCTGTTTAAGCGCAAACAATTGGTTCACCAAGCGCGACTGGCGCTGCAAGACTAACCCTTTTTATTGACTGTTTACGAGGAAGCACCATGGAACTGAACGCACTGACCGCCTTATCACCGGTGGATGGCCGCTACGGCAGCAAAACTACTGAGCTGCGCGATTTTTTCAGCGAGTTTGGCCTGATCAAATACCGGGTGACCGTGGAAGTGCGCTGGTTGCAACAGATGGCCAGCATTGATGGCATCGGCGAAGTGCCTAAGCTAAGTTCTGAGGCCAATGCGTTGCTTGATGCGATTGTCACAGACTTCAGTCTGGCCGATGCTGAGCGGGTAAAAGAGATTGAGCGTACCACCAACCATGATGTCAAAGCGGTGGAATACTTGCTTAAAGAAAAAGTCACTGCCAATGCGGAATTAAATGCAGTCACCGAGTTCATTCACTTTGCCTGTACCTCGGAAGACATCAACAATTTATCGCACGGATTGATGTTGAAAGATGCGCGTGAGCAGGTGATCCTTCCATACTGCGATCAGCTGCTCAATGCCATTCGCCAATTGGCGGTTGATTACAAAACGGTGCCGATGATGGCCCGTACTCATGGTCAACCAGCCTCTCCCACCACCATGGGCAAGGAAATGGCCAACGTCTATATGCGGCTGAAGCGGCAACGTGATCAAATTGCCAGCATTAGCCTGCTGGGTAAATTTAACGGTGCTGTCGGTAACTACAATGCGCACTTATCGGCGTATCCAGAACTGGATTGGCACCAGATTTCAGAACAGTTTGTCACCAGTTTAGGGCTAAGCTGGAACCCCTACACCACCCAGATTGAGCCACACGATTACATCGCCGAGCTGTTTGACGCCATTGCCCGCTTTAATACCATTCTGCTCGACTTTGATCGGGATGTCTGGGGTTACATTGCACTGGGTCACTTCAAACAAAAAACGGTTGCAGGTGAAATTGGCTCATCCACCATGCCACACAAAGTAAACCCGATTGACTTTGAAAACTCCGAGGGCAACCTGGGCCTGGCCAATGCTATCTTTGATCATCTGGCAGCCAAGCTACCGGTCTCTCGCTGGCAACGCGATCTGACCGACTCGACCGTATTGCGTAATCTGGGTGTTGGGATTGGCTACAGTCTGATTGCCTATCAAGCCACTCTAAAAGGCATCAGTAAGCTGGAAGTCAACGAAGCCAGCCTGCTGGCCGAATTGGATGCCAACTGGGAGCTGCTGGCCGAACCGGTACAAACGGTGATGCGCAAGTATGGCATTGAAAAACCATACGAAAAATTAAAAGAGCTCACCCGCGGTAAGCGCATTACACCAGCCGACCTGCATGCATTTATTGACCAGTTGGACATGCCCGCTGAAGGCAAAGCCATGATGATGCAGTTTACTCCGGCCGGTTACATCGGCGCTGCTATCGCCCTGGTGGATCGCCTGCCTTAATGGCTTTGGAGCAGACTATGTACACCTTGAACCTCGGTAAGCTAACCGTCGAGCAGTTTCTGGCAGATTACTGGCAACAGAAGCCGCTGCTGATCAAAGGCGGCTTTACCAACTTTCAGGATCCCATTTCCGCCGATGAACTGGCCGGACTGGCATTGGATGAGCAGGTCGATGCCCGCTTAATCCAAAAACAAGCTGCTAACTGGCAGCTGGATGAAGGCCCCTTTGACAGCTTTGAAAAGTACGGCGAACAAGACTGGACTCTGTTGGTTCAGGCGGTCGATTATTGGCAGCCGGATGCAGCCAAACTGCTGGAGCCTTTTCGCTTTATTCCGAACTGGCGGATTGACGATTTGATGGTCAGCTACTCTGCACCGGGTGGAGGTGTTGGCCCTCATCTGGATCAGTACGATGTATTCATCATTCAGGGCATGGGCAAACGGCGTTGGCGTGTTGGGATGCCCGATGCCAGCCTGGAGCAATTCTGTCCTCACCCACGTTTGTTGCAAGTCACTGAATTCCAAGCATGCATTGATGAAGTCATGGAGCCTGGCGATATCCTGTATATTCCACCAGGTTGTCCGCATGATGGTGTTTCACTGGATCCCAGCCTGAATTACTCGGTAGGCTTTCGTGCTCCGGCGCAGAAAGATTTAATCGGCGGCCTGGCTGATTACCTGCTCGACTTTCAGATTGACGGTACCCGCTTCAGCGATCCCGGCCGGCTACGCAGCGTATCACCCGGCGAAATCAACAGCCGCGACTTAGGCCAGGTGCGACAATTGATGCAGCAACTGCTGGCAGACGATGATCTCTTGAGTTACTGGTTTGGCAGTTACATCACTCAGGCCAAGCGTGAGTTGGACTTGCAAGAGCCGGATCCGCATTATCAGGCTGAAGAAATTGCCGAGTATCTGGAAGAAGGCTCGGTACTGGGGCGCCTGGGTGGCTTGCGCTGTTGTTACCAACAGCCCAATGCTGAGGAAGACATACAGCTGTTTATCAATGGTGATCGCTTTCCATTACCCGCCACGGAGCTTGATAGCGCCCGTTTACTGACCGATCAAACGGTGTTAGATGCGCAGCAATGCAGCCACTTCGCGCAAACCCCAGAGCGTCTTGCGTTTATCACTCAACTGATTAACCAGGGCTACTGGTATTTTGTTGAGTAAGCTTAAAGAAAAAAGCCGCCATTCATTGGCGGCTTCGTAAGGATGGCTTTACACTTAAGCCGATTGTTGAGCCTGCCAAATTGCTTCATTGTCGAACAAATCGTACAAACCATGCGCCCGGTTAATCAATAGGTTAGCAAAGTCAACCTGGGTTTTATCACCCGGCTGTGTATCCAGAATTTGCTGTGCTTTCAGCTGCCAGTGCATCGAAAAAGCACGGACAGCATCTTTGGCATCCCTGG
The DNA here is from genome assembly GCF_036325985.1 of Alkalimonas cellulosilytica. Taxonomy (NCBI): domain Bacteria; kingdom Pseudomonadati; phylum Pseudomonadota; class Gammaproteobacteria; genus Alkalimonas; species Alkalimonas cellulosilytica. Next base: position 83,495 of record NZ_JAUHLI010000006.1, on the reverse strand, counting down.
CACCGCTCAGCGCCATGTGATCAGTCGGCAAGTCGCCGGTCAATACCCAATACTCTTTACGATCCTGGCTTTTAATACGCCACACCGCGACCAAGGGGACCAAATAGCGCGATTCTTTCACTACCACTTGATCAGGTAAGATGCCTTTGGATGCCAGGTATTCATTGGCTTTTTGAAACTGGTTTCGGACCCATTCACTTTGCTGCTGCTCAGTCAGTTGTTCACTCATTACTCGTATCTACCTCATTAAACCGGCACTTACTCTATGCCAGCAGCGAATGACAATCAAGCCTAATGTCTCCAATGTCGCAATGACACCAAACACAGGTCTGACCTGCTTAAAAAGCTGACAAGAACTGGCGTAACTCAGACTGAAATGATACATTGCGCAGCGCAAAATTCGGTCTGGCACCCGTTATATACCCATGTATAACCATGCACAGATCCATCATTTTTATGCCAGCGGAGAGTCAAAGTGGCCGTATTCAATCACACAGAGTTTGATCAGCACGAACAAGTTGTCTTTTGCAGTGATGAGGCAACCGGTTTAAAAGCCATTATCGCGGTACACAGCACCGCTTTAGGTCCTGCAGTCGGTGGCTGCCGGTTATGGAATTATGCCAGTGACGAAGAAGCCATCCGCGATGTGCTGCGCTTATCCAAGGGCATGACTTATAAAAATGCCATGGCAGGTTTGCCAATCGGTGGTGGTAAGTCCGTGATCATCGGTGATGCCAAAACCATTAAATCCGAAGCCTTATTTCGTGCTTTTGGTCGGCACCTGCACCGTCTGGGTGGCAGCTACTACAGCGCCGAAGACGTGAACATCACCACCGGTGATATTATGATTGTCAATAAAGAAACCCCTTATGTGGCTGGCCTGGAAGGTAAAAGCGGCAACCCAGGCCCTTTCACTGCCATTGGTACCTATCAGGGCATTCGCGCTGCCGCTAAACATCAGTTCGGTGTGGATTCATTAAAAGGCCTGAAAGTCGCCATCCAGGGGCTTGGCAGTGTGGGATTCTACTTGTGCGAGCATCTGCACAAAGAAGGCGCGGAGCTTTTTGTGACCGACATCAACGAGCAAGCCATTGAGCGAGCGGTGAAACAGTTCGGCGCGACAGCCGTCGCTTTGGATGAAATCTATGCCCAGGATGTCGATATTTATGCACCTTGTGCTTTAGGGGCAACCTTAAATGATGACACCATTCCACAATTAAACGCCAAAGTAGTGGCAGGCTGTGCGAACAATCAACTGCAAAAAGCCCGCCATGGTGACATGCTGCGTGAACGCGGCATCTTATATGCGCCGGATTACGTCATCAACGCTGGCGGCATCATCAATGTGTACATGGAAATGCGGCCGGAAGGTTACAACGCCGATGACGCCACAGCCAAGGTCAACCAAATTTACGATACCTTGCTGCAAATATTCCAGCGCGCCGACAATGAGCAAAAATCCACTCATCTGGTAGCCGATATTATGGCGCAGGAGATTATCGCCAAAGGCCGTTGATTGGTTGCCTGCCATAAAAAAAGGACCCGCGGGTCCTTTTTTGCTTTATAGGCTGTTAGAGCTCACCTTGTTTGAAGCTATCAACACTGATGGCTTCAAAGCGTAGCTTGTTCATATGATGCAGCTGCTCTGCCTGCTCGGCGGTGACAATACCAGCCGCTTCTGCTTCCGTGATCGCTTGCTCCATCGGTACTTTGCGGCTGATTTTACCATCACGCTGTGCCAGCAAAATAGCTTTTAACTGCGGTTGAGCCTGATGCATTTCGATAAACGCCTGCTCCATTAAACCGGTTGGATCCTGCTCACCTTCGCCAATGTAGCACAGATGGGTCAGACGATCGCGGATCACGCCAGGCTTGGACAGTGCATCACAAATATCCATGCAGATATCATCGGCTGGCATCTTGTAGCCAATACCAAATGGGAAAATCAATCGCTTCAATAACACCGCGACTACTCTGGATGGGAAGTTGGCAAAGAAACCATCAAAAGCACGGCCTATCTCTGCTAGGGAACGCTGCAGATTATAATGCACAAACGGCAGATCGGCTTGCTGACGACCATTGTCTTCGTAGAACTTGAGCACCGCTGAAGCCATATACAACTGGCTTAGCACATCCCCTAATCGAGCTGACAGCATTTCTTTGCGTTTTAAATCACCGCCCAGCATCAGCATCGAGATGTCTGCCGTCAGTGCCAAAGCACGGCTCATACGACTTAATTGCTTGTAATAGCGCGCCGTTTCCCCGGCCATCGGGCTTTTATTAAAGGCGGCTGCGGTTAGTCCTTGCCAGAGACAGCTGAACGTATTGCCAAGCGCAAAGCCAACATGGCGCAATAGCAGACCATCGAATTGCTTTAAACCCTCCTCAGCATCCGGGTTGGCAGCCGCTTGCAGCTCTGCCAGCACATAAGGATGACAACGGGTTGCTCCCTGACCAAAAATCATCAGATTGCGGGTTAAAATATTCGCGCCTTCTACGGTGATGGATATTGGCACCCCCATATAACCATGCGCCAGATAGTTTTTTGGCCCCAATTGAATGGCCCGGCCAGCATGAATATCAAAGGCATCGTTTAAAATGGTTCGGGACATTTCCGTCATATGGTACTTTGCGATGGCAGTCACCACGCCAGGGCTTAGTTTTAAGTCAATCGCCCCTGCCGTCATCACCCGCATGGCTTCCAGACCATAGGTAAGCCCGCCAATACGGGCAAAGGCTTCCTGCACTCCTTCGAACTTGCCAATTGACAGGCCAAATTGTTGACGGACGTAGCTGTAGGCCCCGGTCATCCGACTGGCCAAATGGCCAGTAGCCGTTGCCAGCGCAGGCAGCGAAATACCTCGGCCTGCAGACAAACACTCCACCAACATGCGCCAACCACGTCCGGCATAATCCGGACCACCGATGATCCAGTCAAGCGGAATAAAGACATCCTTGCCGTAGGTGGTGCCATTCATAAAGGCCATGCCCATCGGGAAATGACGATCACCAATCTCCACCCCAGGGTGCGAAGTTGGGATTAAGGCACAGGTAATACCAATATCTTTCTTATCGCCCAGTAAGCCTTCAGGATCAAACATTTTAAAGGCCAGGCCGAGCACCGTCGCAACCGGTGACAAAGTAATATAACGTTTATCCCAGTTTAAGCGGATACCAGTGACTTCTTTGCCTTCAAACTCACCGCGACACACAATCCCCGTATCCGGAATACCACCGGCATCCGAACCAGCTTCAGGACCAGTCAGAGCAAAACAAGGGACATCGCGGCCATCGGCTAAACGCGGCAACCAATAATCTTTTTGTTGATCGGTGCCATAGTGCATCAACAATTCGCCAGGGCCCAAGGAGTTAGGTACCATCACCGTCACTGCCGCTGTCAGGCTGCGACTGGCAATACGTGAAACAATGGTGGAATTGGCGATGGCGGAAAAGCCACGACCACCATAGCTCTTCGGGATAATCATGGCAAAAAAGCCTTCCTGCTTCAGATACTCCCAGACCTTTTCCGGCAGGTCGCGCTTCTTTTGCACAATGTCATAATCGTCCAGCATGGCCAACAAGGTTTCTACCTGCTCGTCCATAAAGGCTTGTTCTTCGTCGTTCAGCTTAGGCTTTGGAAACTGATGCAGCTTTTGCCAGTCTGGCTTGCCTTGGAATAGATCCCCATCCCACCAGACATCGCCTGCCTCCATCGCCTGCTGCTCTGTTTCTGATAACGGCGGCAAAATTTTCTTGAATACCTTAAACACAGGAGCAGAAATCAGCGCCCGGCGGATGGGTGTTACGCCAAGTAATAGCGCCAGCGTAATCACAAGAATCAATAACAAAGTCATGGTTGGTCCTTAGTGGGCAACATGTGCCATGGAGTTTAGTTGTTCAGGATACATCACTGGTGCAGCTATACCTGCCGCCAGATAAGGCAATAACCGCCGAATCACACTTTCAATATCCGCTTGCTGCTGATAATCCGCCGCCGCAATATCAAACAAAGCTTCGCTGGAGGCCATGGTGAATACCACGGTTCCCAGCGAGAAATGCAGCCGCCAAAATATCTCGGCAGCGTCCAGCCCGGGACAAGATTGTTGTACCAATAACACAAACTTATTCAGCACTGAGCCATAGTGATGACTGATAAATTTGCGAAGATGGCCCTGCACATCAGTATAGCCCCGCCCCAGCAGTTGCAAAAACAAGGTGGTGCCCTGACGCTTTATCTGTTCAAGCTCCAGCAATGGCTGCACAAAGACAGCCAGCACCTCGGGCAACTGCGTTGGTTTTTGTTTAGCTAACAACCCTTCAAATTGTTGCTCCAGCCTGGGCATCACGACCTGTAGATACCGCTGCAATACTGCCTGGATCAAAGCTTTTTTTGAGCCAAAATGGTAATTTACTGCCGCCAGATTAACTTCCGCCCGGCTGGTAATTTGCCGCAACGAGGTGTCGTTAAAGCCCGTTTCGGCAAACAGGCTTTCAGCAGCATCCAGGATTTTTTGTTGGGTCTGAACTCGACTCATAGGCCCCTCATTTCAAACGCATGTTTGAAATGTACGTTTGAATCAAAATCCTGTCAAGAACTAATCCGATGAGTTGACAAAGCAGAAGCGGTACTGAAAAAAGGGGTTGACAGCTATTAACAATTAAGCGAGTTTATAGCCACTGTGTATTTCCCAACCAAAGGAGAAGCTTTATGTCAGCTTTGCAGATGCTGCACTGTCATTGCTATTGTGCTTCGCCTTTTGTATCCCCCTACTACTTGTCCGAGTGGTTCAACAATTAGCCATACCGCTGTGCCAAACAGTGGTGTGATTGCTTAGTAGCCTTCTTTTCAAAGCGCCTGCTCTTCACCGCACCTGCTTGCATTTGTTGCTGCGACCTTGATCCAGCCATTGCAACTGGCACAGCTTTAACTATCAGACTGCCGCTTTACGGCAGCCAATAAAGCAAAGTGAGGAAGAAGCATGAAAACAATCACCACTGGAGTCAGCAAAGTTGCATTAGCAACGCTAACTGCCCTCTTTGGTCTGCAAGGGCTGCACGCTGATGAAGCCGAAGCTCAAGCTAAAGATGTTGAGCGCATTGCCATTACCGGCTCGCGCTTGAAAGGCGTCGATATGGAGGGCGCAAACCCGGTACAAATTATCAGCCGTGACGAATTAGAAAGTCGGGGCTATGACAGCGTCAGTGCATTTTTGCGTGATTTACCACAAGCCGCCAGTGCCGGTACCTTCAGTGAAAATGGCGCTACAGCGACTGCAGCCGGAGCTCCTGCGGGTTCATCGGGCGTGAGTTTACGTGGCCTTGGCAGCAGTTCGACGCTGGTATTGGTGAATGGCCGCCGGGTTGCCGTCGACTCTTTCGCCAATGGCGCTGACTCTTTTGTCAACGTCAATACCATCCCAATGTCGGCCATTGAGCGCATTGAAGTACTGACCGATGGTGCGTCTTCAGTGTATGGCTCTGACGCCATTGCCGGTGTCATCAACTTTATCTTACGAGATGATGTCGAAGGCCATGAAATCTCCGTGATGTACGGCAACGATACCAAGAGCAGTGACTTTGGTCGCTATAACCTGACCTATGTCGGTGGCTTTAATACCGCCAACAGCAATACCACGCTGGTGGTGGATTACTTCGACCGAAAAGCACTGTTTAATGCCGATCGGCCCATTGATGTGACCTTTGCGCTTCGCACCTCACTGGGCATCGATGGTCAGAATTTTCCGGAAACCTGGTGTGGTGACGATACCGTTCGTGGCGGCACCGAGTGTCGCTACGACTACGTGATGGAGCGTGCCATTCAGCCGGAAACCGAACGCCTGGGTGTCACCTTAAGTCATCTGCAGCAGCTCGATAACAACATGGAGCTGTTTGCGGAAGGGATGTATCAGCGCAATAAAGGGTCGGCCTACGACTCAGCCACAGCATACACTGTCAATGTGGCCGCAAACTCCAGCCTGGTGCCGGATTATGTGCGCGAACTGAACCCGAACGACAGCACCATCATCGTCCGTACCCGCTTTCCTGAGCGTCGGCAACAAGCTTACGATACCGAGTCTTTCCGGGTACTCGCTGGTTTACGCGGTGAAGCCGGTGACTGGTTTTGGGAGACCGCGGCGACCTATGGTGTGACAGAAAATGAAGTACGCCATATTCGTGGCTACTTTAACCGCGATGCGGTACTGGCCGGTATTGCCAATCAAAGTTACAACCCCTTTAATCTGGGACGTGATAATAGCGAGTCAACCCTGGCCGCACTGCGTAGCGAAGCTCCACGGCGCGGACGCTCAGAAACCTACAGCTTCGATTTTAACGTCTCGGGTGAGTTGTTTGAACTGCCAGCCGGTTTTGTCAGCTCCGTGTTTGGTGGCGAGTACCGCTCGGAAGACATCAAAGATACCCCTGCTCCTATTGCCGCAGCTGACGGTGTTTACGGTTTAGGTGCCCGTGATGCTCAGGCTGATCGGAATCAGTATGCGCTTTATGGCGAGTTTAACCTGCCGATCACCGACGATATCGATGCCATTGCTGCCATCCGTTACGACCATTACAGCGACTTTGGTGGTGATGTCAATCCGAAGCTGTCATTGCGTTGGCGAGCCACTGATGCGTTGATCCTACGCGCGTCCTGGAGTACTGGCTTCAGAGCACCATCGCTGTCGCAACTCGGTGCAGGCCGGGCGTTGGCCACGGGTTACATCAACTGTGGTGCAGGCGAAGAATTTGATGCTTTGTGCGGCAACTTCGATGATGAAGTCAGTTTCGATCAGGAAACCCGTGGTAATCCGGATCTCGGTGCTGAAAGCTCTGAAGCTGTCAATATCGGCTTCTCCTGGAACCTGACCGATAACCTGCAACTCACCGCAGATTACTGGCGCTACGAACACAAAGACATTGTCGATGTGGATGCTAATACCACGCTCCGTAACTGTCTCAGTGGTTCAGCGCCAACGGTAACCGATGAAGCAGACTTGCCTGGCTTTGGTTGTGTGATCAGTGGCGATGGCGATCTGGTCTTTCTGCGTACCGGCTTCTTTAACGTAGGTAAGCAAAAGACCGATGGTCTGGATCTGAAACTGAACTACCGCCTGGATACTGGTGATTATGGACGCTTTAACTTCTTTGCCAACGCCACCAAAACCTTCAGCTATGAGCGTCAAATCACGCCTGACAGTGCGCCACAAGATTTACTGGGCCGGTTAAGCGGTGCCAATGAAATCGCGCGGCCCGATCTGGTGGCCGATTTTGGCACCGACTGGCGCCATGGTAACTGGAGTCTGGGACTTACAGCGAACTACATCGCCAGCCTGGGTGACGGTGACTTCCGCTGGGGCGGTAATGAGACGGTGTCGTCCTGGTTGGTGTTCAATGCCAGCGCAGGCTATGACTTTGGCGATTACGGCCGGCTGCAACTGGCGGTGCGCAACCTGACAGACAAAAACCCACCCTACGCCTCCTCACCAACTGATGGCTATGCCAGCTCGGTGCATGATTGGCTGGGTACAACGTATACCTTGCGTTATACCTACAACTTTTAACGGATTTCGTTTCTCCTGGTAAGCTTGGGGCCCTTGTGGCCCCTTTTTTATTCCATAGGCAACATGGCCTGAGCCAATACCAGGCTCAAACGCTCTTTATACTGAACCACATTTTGCAACTCCTCATCCAATAGCTCACTTTTATCCAACAAGGAGACCGTTCTTAGTGCTAGCTCTTTTTGACTGGCAGACAAACCACCTTCTTCAAACATCAAAGCCAGCACCTTAAGAACACTGATCGGAATTTTGTTATTTTTGGGCATCAGCTCCATGGCCTGTTCCAATGCTGATAACGCGGCACCATATTTTTTCTTTTTAAAGAACTCTACCGCCATACTTTGCAATTGCTTGGGCGTGAAATGCACCCGCTCCTGTTCATCACACTCTTGCTCAACGTACTTCTTCACAACCAGACCTGTCAGGTTATCGGATGAAATTTGCTTCTTTACTGCATCCATGATCAAAGCAGCTTCCTCCCGCCGCCCTAGCTCATGGAAGACTTTCGCTTTATCCAGGTTATCATCCAGCGATATGATTGGTCTTACAGACACATGCAAATCAATTAAATTCTCAGCCTTTTTCCGCTCATCGTTTGCCAGTAACAAGCGCGCTTTGGCGATAGTAATTTGTTCCTTAAACAAAGCAGCATCTTTGTAGTCTTTTTCCAAAGCCTGAATATGGCGGTCGGTTTGCTGCAGCAGCTTCTTTGAACGGTCATTGCTCAAGGTTTGCGCTAAATCCAAACCAGCGCGTATCACATTTAGCGCCAACACAGGAGAATCATGCAAGGAGTTTTTAGCATGTTTTGCCATGGCCTGAGTGGCCAGGTACTGGCCTTCAAAGTCGTGTGTTAACCGTGCCAGATCCCACACTTTCTTGTTACGTTCAATATTTCGCGGGGCTAAAGCGACGGCTTTTTTTATCTCTTCATAGGCTCGATCGAAATCCTGACGTTCAATGTAATATTGAGCCAGTAAGTCGTAGGTAGCAAAGCGAGTATCGATCCGGTCGGTCATCTCAGTCAATAATACTTCTATTTGCTGCATCTTATCTTGCTTTAGCAAGGCATTGACATAACCCAGGTGTACCCAGGACATGTGATGCTTCTGCATTAACTCAAGGTAAAAGCGCTCCGCATCTTCAAACTCCTGCAACTTAAGCAAAGCTTCTCCTTTCATCCGCAGCAACTGCAGATGAAAGCGAGACAATTTAGGATTTAACAGATGCCTATCGGCCTGGTAAATCGCTTTACTATAGTTCTTTAAGTCAATGGCTTCATACACATCAAACAGAGTCCGCTTAACGTTTAAAACCAAGGGCAAACGCTGTTTCACCCTGGCTCTATCGAGCGGCTTTACCCAGAAATCATCCGGTTGCAACTCAACAATGCTATTCACCAGGCTTTCATCCGTTTCAGCACTCAAGAAAATGAGCACGGTACGTTTATTGACATACCCTTTGAACTTCAGCTCTTCCAACAGGTGAAAACCATCCTTATCACTTTTGACATTAAAAGCACAAATCACAATATGAAAGCGATGCTGCTCACATAAGCGCAAGGCATAATACGCATTCTCAGCGTATTTAAGTTGTCGGATCCCCAGTTCATCAAAAGCTTCCTTGAGCACGTTGTGCACCAGATACTGATCATCCACAATCAATACTTTAAGAGCTTCAAGCCTGCTTAAATCCGCTTTTTCCATGCCTTCAGAGCTCCTTTGATCTGTTCTAGTCAGCTAAAATGAATGCATTTATTGAGTATATGCGCTCACCTGCGTGAAAGCCATGTGAAAGTTGTCGCAGTGTTTGTCACGCTCCAGACCCAACCAGAACAAGTGCATCACTGGTGTTCAACCAGATATTCAAGTAAAATACGCGACCTTTTATCAGCACGGTGGTCCATCATGTCACAGCCTAAAGTCGGATTTGTCAGTTTAGGATGCCCGAAGAATCTGGTCGATTCTGAGCGCATTCTTACTCAGTTAAAAAGCGATGGCTATCAAATCGTACCGACTTACCACGATGCTGAGCTGGTCATTGTAAATACCTGTGGATTTATCGACAGTGCAGTACAAGAGTCACTGGATACCATTGGCGAAGCACTGACCGAAAACGGCAAAGTGATTGTTACCGGCTGCCTTGGTGCACGGGAAGATGAAATTCGCCAGGTTCACCCCAATGTGCTTGGTATTACCGGGCCGCATGCCTATGAAAACGTGCTGCAGCAGGTGCACAGCTTTATCCCCAAACCCAAATACGACCCCTTTACCATGCTGGTACCGGATCAGGGTGTGAAGTTAACCCCACGTCACTATGCCTACTTAAAGATATCTGAAGGCTGTAATCACCGTTGCACCTTCTGCATCATTCCATCCATGCGCGGCGATTTGGTCAGCCGGCCGATAGGTGAAGTGCTGGATGAAGCGCAACGGCTGAAAAATGCTGGCGTGAAAGAATTGCTGGTGATTTCACAGGATACCAGTGCTTATGGTGTCGATGTAAAGCACCGGACCGGTTTCTGGAATGGTCAGCCAGTCAAAACCGACATGTTGGCGCTGTGCCAGGCACTGACGGAGCTCGGTATTTGGGTTCGCCTACACTATGTTTACCCCTACCCGCATGTGGATCAGGTCATTCCATTAATGGCCGAAGGTAAGTTGCTGCCCTATCTGGATATTCCATTCCAGCATGCCAGCCCACGGATCCTGAAACTGATGAAACGCCCGGGCCAGGCAGAGCGCACTTTAGAGCGGATCAAAAAATGGCGGGAAATCTGCCCGGATTTAACCATTCGTTCTACCTTTATTGTCGGCTTTCCTGGCGAGACGGAAGAGGATTTTCAATTGCTGCTCGACTGGTTGCAAGAAGCACAGCTGGATCGGGTTGGTTGCTTTAAATACAGCCCGGTGGATGGTGCTAAAGCCAATGACTTAGCCGATCCTGTACCAGAAGCTATAAAAGAAGAGCGTTATCACCGCTTTATGCAAACCCAGCAGGCCATTAGCGCTGCCAGGTTAGAGCGAAAAGTTGGCCAGCAACTGACTATTTTGATTGATGAGGTCACTGCCGATGGTGCCGTTGGCCGCAGCGCAGCCGATGCACCGGAAATTGACGGTGTGGTTTATCTGGATAATGCAGCTGATCTTAGTCCAGGAATGCTGGTCCAGGTGGAAGTAACGCGCACCGATGCCTACGATCTTTGGGCCGAGCGACTGGTTTAACTCACAACGGTTTAGCCTGTTGTGGCAACTGCTGCTGCAACAGTGCTGCTAGCCGTTGGTAAGCAGGCTCCAGCCGATCTTGCTGCCGCCAGGCCAGGTACATAGGACGCCACAAGCCCTGCTCACCCAACCCCAAGGAAACGATCAAGCCTTGTTGCAAGTAGGGTTCAGCCATCCAGGCAGGTAACACTGCAACGCCTTGGTTTGCTGCAACCTGCTGAATCATCTGGCTGCCTTGGGCAATGGGTTTCACCCGCCCATGAAAAGCGTGCTGGGTTAAAAAAAACCGAAACAGATCTTGTCGCTGCTGTGGTACCGGATAGCTGAAGATAGTTTCTTGCATCAATTGAGCAGGCTTTAACCAGGTCTGATTGGCCAAAGGGTGCTCGGGACTGACCAACAAGCGCAGCTCCATCGGATACAGATAATGGTAATGGATATGCTGCAATAAGCGTTGATCGCTGGTTACCACCAGATCCAGTTCATCTTGCAGCAATGCTTCGATGGCCTGATGTTGAATAGTGGCAGATAGATCCAGTGCTAAACCAGGTTCTTGCTGTAAAAAAGCTTTGATAGCAGGCAACAACCAGTGGTAGCAAGCGTGGCACTCGACACAAAACCGGATTTCGCTGCTCGTCTCCTTCATTCCTTGCTTTAACTGCTCCTCAGCACTGCGTATGGCCGGTAACACCCGCTCAGCTAGTTGCAATAGCACCTGCCCTGCTGGTAAAAACTCCAGCGGCTCGGTTTTGCGGGCAAACAGCCCCTGCTCCAGTCGCTGTTCCAGCTCTTTCAGTTGATGCGATAGTGCAGATTGAGAAAGGCACAACAGCTGTGCAGCAGCGCTCACCGAGCCGGTGTCACGTAAGGCTTGGATGGCTCTGAGGTGCTTTAACTCAATCATGATAAGTTGTCTTCATTGGCTACCGGCGATGTGCCATGGATGCTAGCTATCATAACCGGCAAAAGAAGACGTATCAACATCCAGACGTCTAAATATAAAATTAGGCAGCCATCATGAAGCTATTAGCGGTTGGGTAAATCAAAAGCGGCAAACATTGCATCAATCTCATCCTGATTACGCAGTAAATTGGCTTTTTCGACCACATCCTTAGTCAGGTGCGGTGCAAAACGTTGAATGAAATCATACATATAACTGCGTAGAAAAGCGCCTTTGCGAAAGCCAATTTTTGTGGTGGACGCTTCAAATAAGTGACTGGCATCCAGTGCCACTAAATCCTTATCCAACACAGGATCAATGGCCATGGTGGCTAAAACACCCACTCCCAGGCCAAGCCGGACATAGGTTTTCAGCACATCGGCATCGGTAGCCGTGAAAACAATTTTTGGCTCCAGACCACAGGCATTAAACGCTTTATCAAGCTCAGAGCGCCCGGTAAAGCCAAATACATAAGTAACAATCGAGTACTGCGCTATATCTTCTACCGTCAATTTACGCGACAACTTTGCTAAAGGATGCTCAGGTTTCACAATGATGCTGCGATTCCAGTGATAACAAGGCAACATCACCAGATCACCATACAAGTGCATGGCTTCTGTAGCAATGGCAAAATCCGCATCCCCGCGGGAAGCAGCTTCTGAAATCTGCTGGGGAGAGCCCTGATGCATGTGCAGGGTCACCTTAGGGTATTTATTGATAAAACCACCGATCACCGGCGGCAGCGCATAGCGTGCCTGGGTATGGGTAGTGGCTATGTTTAGCTTGCCCTGATCGGGTAAGGTATGTTCCTTGGCAACCGCTTTGATGCTTTCTACCTTGGCCAGGATCTGCTGCGCAATCTCAATCACTTCTTTACCGGCAGGAGTGACATGGGTTAAATGCTTGCCGCTGCGGCCAAAGACCTGGATCCCCAACTCATCTTCCAGCATTCTGACTTGTTTGCTGATGCCCGGCTGTGAGGTAAATAAACTTTCAGCGGTGGCTGATACATTCAGGTTATGGTTAAGTACCTCGACAATATAGCGCAATTGCTGGAGTTTCATCGGTCGGTTCCCTGTCACAAGGCTGGGGCAAGTTGCTGGATATTCCAGTTCACTTAGGATACTGTATTGTTCTATAACCAATAGTAGCTAAAAAAACATGGAAAGAGTAGGCATCGACTGTACGAAAAACCATTTTTCGAGTAGTTTAAGTGCTAACCTCTGCTGGAAAGAACCTGCTATGAGCAAATCACCACTGCCAATTGACTTTGCCTCTGTCCTTGCTTCATCAGTTCATGACATGAAAAACTCGCTATGCATGCTGCTGCAATCCATTGAACTCATGCATACTGAATTGGCAGAAAAAGCACCGGATTCACAACAAGAACTGGCAAAAATTCATTATGAAGCCAACCGTTTAAATACCAATCTGTTGCAACTGCTTTCTTTGTATCGCCTCGAGCGCGCACAACTGCCACTGCAAGTGGATGATTACTATCTTTGCGATCTGCTGGAAGAAATCCAATTAAAAAATGAACTGTACATTGCGCAGAAACAGATAGAGCTTCAGATTGATTGTGATGATGAACTGCACTGGTTTTTAGATCGTGATCTCATCACCAATCTGCTGAATGATATTGTGGTGAATGCAATACGCTATACTCAAGAACGATTGTATATTTGCGCTTATTTATCTGAGCACATGCTGGTGATTGAAGTCCATGATGATGGTACAGGTTTTCCGGAAAATATGCTGACTGATAGTAAGCAATTAATGAACAAGGTTGAGCTAAGCCGTGGCCATACTGGCCTTGGCCTGTTTTTTGCACACTTAATCGCTTCAGCCCATCAACATCAAGGTCAGCTTGGTCAGATTGCTCTGACCAATGGGGGTAAGTTCGGTGGTGGTGTCTTTACGTTGCAACTGCCCTAAGTAGTCTGTCGCTACTTATAACGATTTCGAGGTGTAGATGTTATTAACTTTGATCATCATTTTGGTTATCGCCCTGGTGATTATCGCTGTCATCGTCAATGCAGTGCAGCAGCATCGCAACCGGATGGCAGCTTTAAAACGAGCCGAATTTAGTAAGCTACGTACCATCTTGGAAGATACTGAAGATATCTTGATCAACGCTGCCAATGTACCACTTACCCCTGCGATCAGTCAGGTCTTACTGCGACGTATCGCTTTTACCCTGAAAGCGATGGCGGAACTGGAGCCTGGCTCGAAAGACATTAAGAATCGTCTTAGTGAAACGCAGAACCGTTTAAAAAGCTTTGACAGCGAAGCAAGTGAAGCACAGGTGCCAGAAGGGATTAGCCTACCAGATGATGATAAGCTGCTGATATCTCTGATCCAGGGTATCAAAAAATTACGTCTGATTTTGCGCTCAGAGCATGCCAGAGGCAATGTCGATACTCAGGTGGTCATTCAGGAAGATAAACGGCTTGAAGCCTTACAACTCCGTATCAACGTTGAAAGCCAGATTAAACGTGGCATGAAGGCACGCTCAACTCAGATGCTCGGCTCGGCCCGGCAGTATTTCGAAAAAGCATTGCATGCATTAGATGGTTCTCCCCATCAAACGGAATACGTAGTTACACGCAAATCCGAGGTGATGCAATCTCTGCAGGAAATTTCCGATGAACTGAAAAACAGCAATCAGCGTGATCGGGACAAAAAAGCACAACAAGAAAACAAAGATTTGGACGAGTTGTTCGCACCAAAACGCAAATGGTAAAACCAGCCGAAGCTGGTTTTACCATGAAGGCAGCCCTCAGGCTTTATCCGTCACTTTCCAGCGCCCGTTTTCAAACCAAGCAGACCAGCCAGTAGCTTTGCCATTGCTTTCTGTCATTACATATTGCTGCTTGGTTTTCCGACTCCAACGCACAATGCTGGGGTTACCTGCCGGATCTTTCACCGGTGCATCGGCCAGATAATGAAACTTGGGTGATAACCGGTCCCGAAAACGAGCCAACTCAGCAACCAATGGTGCTCTGGTTTCTCTTGATTTTGGGAAGGTCGATGCCGCCAGGAAAATTCCTGCCGCTCCATCACGTAACACAAAGTACGCATCCGACTTTTCGCAGCTAAGCTCAGGCAAATGCACCGGATCTTCTTTTGGTGGTGCTGCCTCGCCATTACGCAGCAATTTACGGGTATTTTTGCAGTCGCTGTTGGTACAACCAAAGTATTTACCAAACCGCCCCGACTTGAGCTGCATCTCAGAGCCGCATTTATCGCATTCGATCACCGGCCCATCATAACCTTTAATCTTAAAGCTGCCCTGCTCCACCATGTAGCCATCACAACTGGGGTTATTGCCACAAACATGCAACTTGCGCTTTTCGTCTATCAGGTAGGAGTCCATCGCCGTTCCGCATTTCGTGCAGCGACGTTTGTGGCGCAGCGCTTCCGCTTCCAGCTCTTCATCATCCACATTGGCAACCGCTTCCTCACCAGGTACCAGGTTCATGGTAGTGGTGCAGCGCTCTTTTGGTGGAAGTTGGTAACCAGAGCACCCCAGGAAAACGCCGGTTGATGCAGTACGAATGCCCATCTTCCGTCCACAAGTAGGACAGTCAATGTCAGTCAGAACAAACTGATTGGCTTTCATGCCCCCCTCAGCTTCATCCGACTCAGCTTGCTTTAACTGTTCAGAGAAACCAAGGTAAAAACTATCCAGCACTTCACGCCAGGACACTTCACCATGCGCAATATCATCCAGCTTCAACTCCATATTGGCCGTAAAGTCAAAGCTCATCAATTCTTCAAAATTATCCCGCAGCCGGTCGGTGACAATCTCACCCATTTTCTCAGCATAAAAGCGCTTATTGTCGATGCGGACATAGCCACGATCCTGAATCGTAGAAATAATGGATGCATAGGTTGACGGTCGGCCGATACCACGCTTTTCTAATTCCTTTACCAGGCTGGCCTCACTGAAGCGGGCTGGCGGTTTGGTAAAGTGCTGCTGTGGCAGCAACTGATCCAATGTTAACACCTCACCAGGCTTCACATCCGGCAACACAGAGTCTTCTTCCCCTTTGCGTTTTACCGCTGGCTGTACCCGGGTCCAGCCATCAAACCGCAGCACCCGACCTTTAGCTTTGAGCTCATAATCACCGGCATCCACGGTGATGGTCGTTACATCGTACTGTGCTGCAGGCATCTGACAGGCAACAAACTGCCGCCAAATTAAATCGTACAGCTTACGGGCATCAGCCTCCATATCGCCGAGCGCAGTTGCCTGTACCTGGACATCGGATGGACGAATGGCTTCGTGCGCTTCCTGGGCATTGTCTTTGCTGCCATAGCGCAGTGGCTCCGGTGGTAAATACTGTTTACCAAAGCTCTGCTCAATAAAGGCACGGCACGCATTGACGGCATCCTGACTAAGATTGGTTGAGTCGGTACGCATGTAGGTAATGTGACCAGCTTCATACAGGCGCTGGGCCAGCATCATGGTTTTTTTCACACCATAACCAAGGCGAGTGCTGGCAGCCTGTTGCAAGGTTGAGGTAATGAAAGGTGCTGATGCCTTGCTGCTGCTTGGCTTGTCTTCGCGCTTGGCTACCCGGTACTCAGCCTGCTGCAACTGAGCAAGTGCTTTGTCTGTCTGCACTTTATTGACCGGCCGGAACGTCTCGCCCTGATGTTTGCTCACATCCAGCTGCAAAGCGGTAGCAGATGCCGTCGTGGTATCCGCCTGCACCGTCCAGTACTCTTCCGGGTTGAAGGCTTTAATTTCGCGCTCGCGCTCAACCACCAGCCGCACAGCCACCGATTGTACCCGGCCGGCGGATAAGCCCCGGGCAATTTTCTTCCACAACAGCGGTGACACCATAAAGCCAACCACCCGGTCTAAAAAGCGACGGGCTTGCTGGGCATTCACCCGATCGACATTGACCACACCAGGCTCTTCAAAAGCTTGCTGGATGGCATTTTTGGTGATTTCGTTAAACACTACCCGTTTAAACTTAGCCGGCTCGCCACCTATGATTTGCTGCAAATGCCAGGCAATCGCCTCCCCTTCTCTATCCAAGTCCGTTGCCAGATAAACGGTCTCCGCCTTATCGGCCAGGGTTTTCAGCTCCTTTACCACCTTTTCTTTACCCGGCAGGATCTCGTAGCGCGCTTGCCAGCCATTCGCCGGGTCAATCCCCATGCGGTCGACCAAAGCCTGATAGGCTTTTTCTTCCTTACTAAGCGTGCTGGTGGTTTTTTTAGCTTTTTCTTTGCTGGAGCTGGTCGGTAAGTCGCGAATATGCCCCACGCTGGATTTCACAATAAAATTTGTGCCCAGGTACTTATTGATCGTTTTTGCTTTTGCCGGTGACTCGACTATAACCAGTGATTTCGCCATCTCAACCCTAAGAATGTTTGAATTTTTGCGCTTTTGGAACCTTCTTTTTTAACGTATATCTGCAAACTGAAGTTGTGACAAGCCCATAAACTCATTATTATGCTGTCAAGCTCTGTTTTTTGAGCTCCCTGGTGATTAATTCACCAATTCAATAAAGCAAATCCCTCTGGCCGAATAAAAATAACAAAGCCAGCCAAACGGAAGGATACAAAGTAAAAATGAAGTATTTTGAAGCAAATTTTGATGGGCTGGTCGGCCCTACTCATAACTATGCCGGCTTATCCGTTGGCAACGTGGCCTCACTGAATAACGCCCGTAATACCTCAAGCCCGCGCCAGGCAGCCAAACAAGGCTTGCAAAAAATGAAAGCACTGCGCGATCTGGGTATGGTGCAAGGAGTGCTGGCTCCGCAGGAACGGCCAGACGTATACACACTTCGCCGCCTGGGCTTTACCGGCAGTGATCACGATATCATTAGCAAGGCTGCGAAACAAGCGCCAGCCGTGCTGCGTGCAGTCTGCTCAGCGTCCAGCATGTGGACCGCCAACGCAGCCACCATCTCGCCAAGTGCCGATACCGCCGATGGTAAAATTCATTTTACCCCGGCTAATCTGACCAACAAGTTCCATCGTTCGCTGGAGCCAGATACCACAGGTCGTATCTTGCAAGCCATGTTTGCCGACCCGAATCACTTCGCGCATCACCGCCATCTGCCGGATAATGATCATTTTGGTGATGAGGGTGCAGCCAACCATACCCGTTTGTGCAGCGAGTATGGCGCCAGAGGCGTCGAACTCTTTGTGTTTGGCCGCTATGCTTTTGATGCCAGCAAACCGGCGCCTAAGCGCTTCCCTGCCCGCCATACGCTGGAAGCCTGCGAAGCAGTTGCCCGCCTGCACGGTTTATCCGAGGAGCATGTGGTCTATATGCAGCAGAACCCGGATGTGATTGATCAGGGTGTCTTCCACAACGATGTCATTGCCGTTGGTAACCAGAATGTGTTGTTTTACCACGAAGAAGCTTTTGTCGAGAAATCGCAGAAGCTGGCTGAGCTACAACGTAAATTCGGCAGTGCCAGTGAGTTGCACCTGATCGAGGTGAAAACATCCGAGGTAGCGGTAGATGATGCCATCAAAACCTACCTGTTCAATACCCAGGTGATCACACTCCCTAATGGCGAAATGGCCATCATTGCACCAACTGAGTGCCGTGAAAATGATCGGGTAGCCGGTTATCTGGAGCAACTGACTGGTCGTGGTACCCCTATCCGCCATGTCCACTACTACGATGTGAAGCAGAGCATGCGCAACGGTGGCGGCCCGGCCTGTTTGCGCTTACGCGTCGCTATGAGTGAACAGGAGCGTCAGGCGGTTAATCCCAATGTCCTGCTCACCGACGAGCTGTTTACCACGCTAAATCAGTGGGTAGACAAGCACTACCGCGATGAAATCAGCGAAGCTGATCTGGCCGATCCGCAGTTGCTGCAGGAGTCTCGTGCAGCCCTTGATGAGTTAACTCAAATCCTGCATCTGGGCTCGGTTTATCCATTCCAACGTGGCTAAGTAATTTAGCTGTAGCTATAAAAAAACCCGCGTTTCGCGGGTTTTTCTGTTTGGATACTAATCAGGTTGCGAGCAACTTCCAATTCCAAATGGGTTTGCCGGCGGTGGTGATGTCTCCACAGTTACATCAGCAGCTGCTACAGGAAGGCTATACTCACGATAGCTCATGTTCTCAGTACCTGCTGCAAAGCCCGTAACTTGTAAACGAACATCTAACCAAGGTGCTACATCCCGAGGATAAGTCACATGAAATACCGCTATACCATCAGCATCTGACGTCACCGTAGTCGGTACAGTAGCTAGGTTACCTGGTGTTAGCAAACCATCACCATTGGTGTCTTCAGACGTACCTGGAATAGGGTTGCCATCGTTATCATACTCAATATCTAAAATGCCATTGAAGTTAACATCTTCGCTTTCACAATGTGACATTGTGATAGGATCTGGAATCCAGGTTTTAAAGCTCTCTGGTGCCGGAGGATCCTTGATCCAAATCCCTTTACGGTACCGCAGTGACACAGCGGCAAGATTCAAAGGCTGGTTCGCTACAGGATTGCCTGATGAGTCCGTCACAATAATTGAAAATTCTTTTCGATACAGACTATTGCTTGGTGTTTCAACAATATTGCTGGTACCAAACCTGAAAAACAGAGTCCTGCCGCCAACCGCAATATCGGTCGAGCCATTCACCGCTGAGTTATTCACCAATGAAGCGCTAATCACCAGGTTTTCGCCATTTATACCGCCACCAGTGGTTTGATCAGCAGTAAAAGACGTGGTCGCCACCCCCTGTGAGTTGGTTGTTGCTGTTCCTGAGCTGATGGAACCACCGGCACTGTTATCCAGTGAGAATGCAACCAACTGATTTTTCACCGGGTTATTGTTGGCATCGCGCACAATAGCCCGCACTGAGCTACTATCACCCGGTACCAGCTGCGCAGGAAAAGCCTGCACTTCCACTTTAACCGGGTTAGTGGCAACAAATTCAATCAGCTTACGCGTGCTGACCTCATTATCGCCTCCACGGGCGGAAATGGTTGCCAAACCAGCAAAAGCCGATTGCACATAGACTTCCGCTTGACCAGCACCATCCGTTGTGGTGTCGGCAACCACACTTTGAGCCGCCAAACCAGGGACAGTGCTAGCAATGCTACCGCGAGTGGTTGAAAACAAAACATCGCGATTTGCATTGGGTACATTATCCGTCAACCATTCCAGTAACATGGCTTCTGGCGTATTTAAATCAACTTCCGGTATTGCTGCTGCACCTTCCGCGGCAACAAACACAAAGCTGTCTGCTTTCACGCTTAGAGTGATGGTTTGGTTTAAGCCCAGAGCAGAAACACGAATACTATCGTCACCACTGGTTACTGCATCGTAAGTAATACTCACCTGACCATTAGGGCCAGTCACTGGCGATGTTTGACTTAGCGGATTGCCCAGCTCCGAAGAAACGGACAAAACTTCATTCGCAATACCCTGGCCAGCTGCATCCTGCAACGAGAAGTTGATTGCGACCTGATCCCCCAGCACCACTGCAGATGGGGCTACCACTTCAAGCGTGGTACCAACCACACGAATGGTCAACTCATCCTGAATAGTATTTACCCTGGCACTAACAATAATGTCCCGCACCGATTTATCAATTTGGCTGGTCAATGTCGCTTTAGCAATACCATCTTGCTCGGTTACAGCCGAAGCGACAACCAACTCACCAGAGTTGGAAGAAAAAGTAACTGGTACGCCTGCTTGCAACACATTATTGCTATCACGAACCAAAGCAGACAACTGCACCTTATCAGAAGCTCCAGAACCTAATTGGGTGCGATCACCTAACAAACGAACGCTCGAAATGACAATTCCGGTTTCTCCACCTCCATCACCGGCAGACTGGAAGCCAGAGCTATTCACTGCACGAATATTTTCCCCTTCGATAAACTCGGCAGTGAGCTCACCAGCTCCACTGACATCACCAGCGGCCAGGTTAATAGTAGCAACACCACTGGCATCGGTTAACACACTGCCAGTACCGGTTGATAGAATAGCCAACCCAGGCTGGTCGATAGAGAAACGGATTACTTTACCAGACACCACGGCGTTCTGAGTTGCCGTCAAAGTAGCTCGTGCAGTAAGCGGCTGTTGCTCAGAGAGACTGGATGATTCCACATTGTCGGCATTGACCAAAACCAGCTCAAGCTGATATTGAGGTTCAGTACCACCGGTCCCACCGCCGCCACCTCCGGTTTCCAGGGTCCCCCCGCCACCACAGGCGACTAAAAAAACAGACAGAATAACTGATGTGCAAATAAGCTGGATTGATCGCATCAACAGGCTCCCAAGCTTTATAATTTTAATTGTTTGATATCTATTCTGTATCTTATCCCACGATTAATCCAGCAGTCACAGCATTTTTTAAAAAAAAATCAATTGCTGTTGGTTGAATCGGGGCAAACTGATACCCTAAAGCATCATTAAAGCCACATCTGACATGCAGTATGGAAAACAAAAACAAACTTAGCCTGACCAGCCGAATCGTCATTGGTATGGTAGCAGGCATTGTGCTTGGAGCTTTCTTTCAATGGCTATTGGCCGGTCAGGAAGAGCGGATGGTGCCACTCTTTCTTTTTGATTTACCCATTAAAGCATTTTTCATTGATGGCCTGTTTCATATTGGTGGCCAAATTTTTATTGCCAGCTTACAAATGCTGGTAGTACCACTGGTATTTATTTCCTTAGTCTGTGGTACCACCTCTTTGTCTGATGCAAGTACCCTCGGACGCTTAGGTGCGAAATCCGTTGGTCTGTACCTGTTCACTACTGCAGTTGCAATAACCCTGGCGATTACAGCAGCCTTGCTGATTGGCCCTGGCCATGGGGTCGAAATGCACAGTGATGCCAGTTTCAGCACAGCAGAAGCACCAGGCCTTGCCCAGGTTATTATTAATATGTTCCCGCGCAATCCTATTAATGCGATGGCCGAAGGCAACATGTTGCAAATCATCATTTTTGCAGTGTTGTTTGGTATCGCGACGGCCATGAGTGGTAAAACCGGTGAACGTATCGCAGACTTATTTCAGGATCTGAACACCATAGTGATGAAACTGGTCACCATTCTGATGAATCTGGCTCCTTATGGTGTGTTTTGTCTGATGGTCCGCGTATTCAGCACTATGGGGCTGGATATGTTCAGTAGTTTGGCTGCTTATTTCTTTGTAGTCTTGGGGGTCTTGCTGCTGCATGGTTTTATGACTTATCCACTGTTATTAAAACTGTTAACCGGTCTAAACCCACTGATCTTTCTTCGTAAGATGCGTGACGCTGCCTTGTTTGCTTTCAGTACCTCAAGTAGCAATGCCACCATCCCGGTGACGCTGGAAACAGTGACCAAAAAGCTAGGGGTAAAAAATAGTATTGGCTCGTTCACCGTGCCGCTTGGTGCGACCATCAACATGGATGGCACCGCTATCATGCAAGGGGTTGCCACGGTGTTTATTGCCCAGGTGTTTGGTGTCGATCTTAGCTTGACTGACTACCTGATGGTGGTGTTAACCGCAACCCTGGCATCTGTCGGTACTGCAGGCGTTCCTGGTGTTGGTCTGATTATGCTGGCGATGGTGCTGCAGCAAGTCGGCTTGCCGGTTGAGGGCATTGCACTGATTATTGGTGTGGACCGCCTGCTTGATATGACCCGAACCTCCGTTAATATCACCGGTGACTCCATGGTCTCTTGTGTGATTGCCAAGAGTGAAAAGCAGCTTAATGAGGCCGTATTTAACGATCCGGATGCTGGCCGCAAAGAGGAAGAGTCAGTCGACTTTAAGCACTTGCACAATAGCTAATTTGACCCATCTTAAAAGGCGGGTACTTACTCGCCCGTTACAGTTGGATCCGCCAGGCCTTTTCCAGCAATGAGCTGGTTGCAAAGGTCCGGCGGGCAAAGCCCTGGCCTGTCAGATTACGGATCGCCAGCAACTCGATAGCGCAACCTGCAAACAACTGCTTCACCTCTGCAGCTAACACCGCAAAAGGTGGTCCCTGTTTTTCAGCCACCGGATACTCCAAACTGATTAATAAAATGGTGCTACCCGCAGGTAGCAGCTGCAGCAGATGCTGCACATACTGTCGACGCATCGCCTCTGGCAGCGCTATCAGTGCTGCTCTGTCATACACCAGGCAAGGCCCCAGCAATTGACTTGCCGTCAAATTGAAGAAGTCGCCTTGCAACAGGCAAATACCTTCTGCCTGATAAACAACGAAGTCATCGACTGGCTGGCCCTTTACCGCCAGCTGGTTTTCTGCAAAAAACTCCCGGCACGGACGCTCAGCAAGCTCTACGCCCAGAACGGGTAGGTGGTGCTGTTGCAACCACCGCAAGTCAATACTTTTGCCGCACAGCGGTACCAAAGCCTGTTGATGTTCAGGTCGATGTACCCGCGACCAACAGGCTGGCAATAGCGGGTGCACTTCATCCAGATGAAAACCAGGCAGTGGTTGCTGCCAACACTCAAGCCAGAAAGCAGCATCCACCTCAGTAGCTCCAGTGCCCAAATGGAAGTTTATGCCACAACTGCTGCAATGCTGTGCTGGCACCAGCCCCTACCCGCTCAGCCAGCTTTTTCTTCGGCTGAAATTTAATCAACAACACCCGGCGCTCTTGTACACGCTGCAGTAAAAAGTCATCACTGGTTTGCAAGGCATCGACCAATTTGTATTCCAGTGCTTTGCTCGCCAGCCAATACTCACCGGTCGCCACCTGTTCCATATCAAGCGCATCGCGGTGGCTGTAGACATGATCTTTAAACAGCTGGTGAGTTTGCTCCAGCTCTTGCTGGAACTTCTCCCGCCCTTTGTCGGTATTTTCACCGAAAAGTGTGACCGTGCGTTTGAATTCACCAGCGGTGAACTGCTCAAAATCAATATCATTCTTTTGCAAAAAACGATGGAAGTTGGGTAGCTGTGCCAACACACCAATGGAGCCAATAATGGCAAAAGGCGCTGCTATGATGCGGTTGGCAATGCAAGCCATCATATAACCACCACTGGCTGCAACCTTATCGACAGCAACGGTAAGATGAATGCCGCGTTGGCGCAGACGTTCAAGTTGTGAAGCGCCTAAACCATAACCATGTACTACACCGCCGCCACTCTCCAAACGCACCAGCACCTCATCGTCTTCGGTCGCGGCTGCCAACACGGCAGTTACCTCCTCGCGCAGCGCATCGACTTCGGATGCTCCCATGCTGCCATGAAAATCAATTACAAAGGTCGTTGGGCGTAGTTGTTCTATTTTTTTCTTGCGCTCTTTAAGCCAGCGTTTGAACTCTTTTTTCTCCATCAGCTCAGCTTTTAACTCGCTTTGCAGCTCAGCAAACTCATCGGATAAATCAGTAAACTGAAACTCTCCTTTTTTTGGCTTGTTACGCATAGCCGCTCCAGCCACCAGGCCAATCACGAGAGCTATCGCGATCACAATGGTGGCGGCTTTCGCCAGAAAAAGACCATAGTCGTATAAAAAATCCACATGACTCTCCTTTCATTTTTTTTGTTATTGTACCTAAAAATAAAGCCCGGCGAACCGGGCTTTATTGAAGAGCATCAAAGCTTAATCTTGCAATACTGCAGGGTTGGTCACCACAACAGCACTACCTCCTGTTGCGAAGAAGCTAGCCATTTGACTTTGCATCTCAACCGTCACCGCTTGGCTTGCTGCCGGGCTTAGGATGGAACCATGATCGCCAGCCACAAAACGACTGATGGTAGCACCTTCGACCACCACAGGGCCTGCCACAGCATCAACCGTATCCGCCTGCAGCAAACGGGCCATCGGCTCTGTACCAGCTAATGGCATTTTGCCAGCCTGCAGGGCAGCCATGGGTGAGAAGTAACCATTCGGGATCACCTGATCTGGCAGGTTGTCACCATCACCAGCCACCATTAAGATGTGCACCGGAGTTTCAGTTGCCATCAACTGCTGCAGATAGTTGTTTGGATCACCCGCGTCAGTAATGGTCTGAGCAGCAAAAGCAAAGCGTGTTAAGTTGCCTTGAATTTGCGCTAAAGCTGCCGTTTCACCAGCCACAGTCAAATCAGCCAGAAAGTTATCAACGTGCTGCGCTACACAACCAGTGAAAACCGTTTCAGATACGGTATCTGGCATTGGGCAACCAGCCTGGATAGCAAAACCCGCTAAAGCCTCGCTATTGGCATCACCAGCCCCCAGAATAACACTGGCCTTAATTAAACCGCCAAACTGTGGCGAGTCCAACAAGAAGTTGGCAACGGCACCACCAGGCATCGCTAGCCCAACACTCTGCACCCGATACAAGAAGTCGAGTTGAGGGTTGCCGGTATCAGTATTCGCCAAAGCAGCCATTGAAGAGCCGGCAATAGCACCCAACGAGTGCCCCAGCAGATGCACCTGACTGGTATCAAGGTCTGCACCCTGGGTAAAGTTCAGCGCCAAGCGTAAACCCAACATATCGGCAATACTCTGGCGCAGGTTATCCCGCGTGACTGGCAAATTCCCCAGATTCATATAGACAGTCGCATTGCCTTGCTGGCCACAGGAGGCACCTGACGCATTCAGCGGCCCAAAACCCCGACTGCCATGCAGCGGATGGTCTATCGCTACAGTGGCAAAACCAGCCTGGGTCAATGCACTGGTGACAGCCAGCATGTTTTCTTTGCAAGAGGTGATGCCGTGCTGCAACATCACCACCGGCCAACCATTAGCAGGCTTGGTAAAGACGTCTTCATCGGGCAGAGTCATCTGCACATCCAACGTCGCCTGCATCCGTGGCAGCGGAATGGTGTTGAACTTGGTCAGATGACGTCGCTCATCCAGGCCAAAGTCACGCAAAGCACCACCCGATGCTGCATTGCAGAAGGCATCATTCATCATCTGCTCATCTACCAGCTGCGACTCTAGGGCTGTAATTTGCGTCTGGCTCAAGCTGGCAATAATAGCGCCGCTGTCACAGCGTGCTGTCCAGCTTTGATTGAGTGGTCCAGTCGCATCTTCTTGCGTTGGTATACCTGAGTAATATGGCAGCGTCACCGTTCCTTGAAACAAGCGGACCAGGCCAAATCCCTGCGCGACCGGGAACTGCGGGCTTACATCGGAAACACGCAAGCCGGTATCCTGCACTTGCACCACTGGCTGAGCTCCCTGCTGGATGCCAGCTGCCAGCAACTGTTTGGTCGTTGCCAGCACATCCGCCGTCGACTGGGTTGTCACTGCCGCAGTGTAAATAATGCTAGAGCGATTTAAGCCGCCTGAGGATACCACCGCCTCGAAACTATTGATCACGCCCTGCAACTGACGTTGTTGAGCGGAGCCTAGTGGAAGAGTATTTAGATCTTGCTGCAAGAGCTCATATGTCGTCGATGGCTTGATAGACCGCCCTTCGGAGTCCTGCAGCGTATCGGTTAAAGCAACAATGTAAGTGGTTTTTGCTTTTAAGGGCCGAAGCGGAATGACTGCCACATTGTTGCCGCTTGCTGCAGTAACAAAATCCTGCCCAAAAGCCAGCTCACCAACCAGCTGACACGCCACGCCTTGAGGCACAGAGCGACACTGATCGACGCTGGCAGTCGGGCCACCCATCACTACTTCAAAAATACGCACCGCACCGTTAGCACTGGCAGATTGTGCATTCAAGCTAACACCAGGCGCAAAGCGCAATTCAATGCTAAAAGGGTTTTGTGTCGACCAGCCATCCAGCACGCCTAAAGCTGTTTGAGGATCAGCATAATTCTGGCTGGTACTATCCAGGGTTAGCGTACCATCGGTGGTGCCTAAAAATAGCAGGTCATTGGGTACCGACACGGCACCGGTACCCGGGTCAAACAGTACCCGAGAGGCTGCAATGACCTGTGAGCCCTCTTGCTCTACCTGTTGTTGAATGTCTTCCAGTGAATCGCCACAAGCACTAAGGCCCAATGCAGCAGCTACCGCCAGACTAATCGCAAGCTTTTTCATAGATTCTCCCCTGTCCTCACTTTTTTGTTTTTGCAACAGCGTGTGTTGACTGATCTTTTTAGAGTTTGAGCTGTCTTCACCAACAGCTTAGACCAGTTAAACTTAACCCAATCAAACAGAAATCGCTAGCTGAAAACCACGCTTCTGTCGCAAAAGATGAAAAAAAAGTGCAAAAGGCGTATGCTATCGGGCTTTGAAACAAGGACTTTATAAAGCAATGAAGAGTTATCAGGCCCCGGCAAACTTGCTAAGCAACAAGGTTATTCTGGTGACTGGTGCTGGTGATGGTATCGGTAAAGAAGCCGCTCTTACTTTTGCCCGCCATGGCGCTACCGTTATTTTATTGGGTAAAACCACCGACAAGCTCACCGCTGTGTACGATGAAATTTGTGGTAATGAATGGCCTGAGCCCGCCATAGTACCGCTGGATCTAAAAGGAGCCACCCAAAAGCACTATCAGGATCTGGCTGCCACCATACAAGCTGAATTTGGCCGATTGGATGGTCTGCTACACAATGCCGGCATCTTAGGCGGCCTGGCCCCTTTTGAACACATTAAAGCCGATATCTGGCAGGATGTGTTGCAAGTCAACCTGACTGGCCCCATGCTGATGACCCAGGCGTTGATGCCTGTGCTTCGCAAAGCTCCTCATAGTTCCGTGGTTTTTACTTCTTCCGGGGTTGGTCGTCAGGGCCGGGCCTATTGGGGTAGCTACGCAGTGTCAAAATTTGCTACCGAGGGCTTAATGCAAACGCTGGCCGATGAATATGCCGGCAGCAGTATTCGTGTCAATTGCATCAACCCGGGCGCTACCCGCACCAGCATGCGCGCCAGAGCCTACCCGGCAGAAAATGCCCAGCAATTAAAAACACCGGCAGATTTAATGTGGTTGTACTTGTATCTGATGGGCGATGACAGCCTGACGGTTAATGGTCAGTCATTGGATGCCCAGCCGAAGTAACACGGCCATAAAAAAAGCCCTGGTGCCAGTGCAGCAGGGCTTTTTATCATACAGCTAAATCATCAGCATCACAGAGCTAATACATCAACGGGTAGTGAGCAGCTCAGCACCATGAGCTTTTGCCCAATCATTCCAGACCTGGACTTTGGCATTAAAATTTTCAATCGCTTGTTTTTCAGCATCAGCCAGCAAAGCCTGCACTTCTTTTTGATGCTTTTTATTCACATCGCTATAAGCAAGAATATCAATGCCACGATCACGAAGCCCCTGCTTCATGGTATGCGTTTTTAATAATTGTAATTTGCCGGCTTCAACATAGAAATATTGTTTTTCTTTATTAATCGTTTTTAGCTTAGGTTTGACCGGCCTTTTATCCGCAGGAGCTACTACCTCAGTACTCACCAATTCATGTTGTACCTGAAAGCCTAACTGCTGCAAAGAAAAGCCTTTTTGTTTGGCTAGCGCTTTTAACTCTTCAATGGTTTCAGCTTCACGTTGGCGCTCTTCCAGCACATCATTTAACTGACGAATGACATCTTGTAGCTTGATAACCGATAGTTCTTCCGCTGCTTTCTTTAATTCTTTTTTATTGACTAATAAAGACATGGTATGGCCTCAATAAGATAGTGATGGTGAATAAAAGCATACTAACATAATAGCCAGTTTTATTGCCAGAACCATTAAAGTAAAACAGTTTTATTGCCATGCACAAAAACGCGATCTTCCTGTATTAACTGCAAAGCTCTGGATAGGGCCGCCTTTTCAACATCCCGCCCAGCTTTCGCCATGTCCTGAGCACTGTAATTGTGATCCACCCGGCTAACCATTTGCTCGATGATAGGCCCCTCATCCAGTTCATTGTTTACAAAGTGAGCCGTAGCGCCAATAATTTTTACACCTCTCTCAAACGCTTGCTGGTAAGGCTTAGCACCAATAAAGGCCGGTAAAAAGCTGTGATGGATATTAATAATACGTTCAGGAAAACGGCCGACAAAATCCGGCGTTAAGATCCGCATAAACTTAGCCAGTACCAGATAATCCGGCGCATAATGCTCAATCAACTCCAGCATGGCCTGCTCATGTGCTTGCCGACTTAATTGTTGATGGCAGATATGGTGAAAGGGAATGGAAAATCGCTCTGCCAAACCAGCCAGATCATTGTAGTTCCCAAGCACAGCAACAATATCCAGCTGCAAACTGCCATCGAAGACCTTCATCAGGATATCCCCCAGGCAGTGCGACTCTTTGGTGACCAGAATCACCACCCGTTTGCGTTTGGTTGCTGAGTGTAAGCTACGTTCACTGCCTGCCGGCAAAATGAAGTCCAGCTCACTGAGCAGCCTGTCATCATCAAACTGACCTTCCAGCTCGGTGCGCATATAAAACTGCCCGGAGACCGGATCCACGTATTCGGTATTACGGATAATATTTAACTGATGTTGAAAACAAATGCTGGTAATCTGGGCTATCAGGCCTTTTGAGTCAGGACATTCCGTCCTTAAAATTTTACGCTCCATCAAACAATGCTCACTGTATCCTAACCTTGATATCTCGATAATACTTTGCACCCATCCGGAAATAAAGACATTTAGCCACCCAAACTAAGCTATCCTTAACGTTACAGTTGCTGCAAGCTTGGTGTTTTATCGCTGTGGCTGGCATACTAGGTTATGGTTGAACACAGAATTCCAGCAGGCTTATGCAACAACAATTTGCATTGAATGTCATTGGCACCATTCGCTCTCCTTACAAACAAAAATTTGCCATCCCGCGTCAGCCCGGTTTGGTCCCTGAAGCCAAAGCACAATTAATCTTCGCCGAAGCCTATAATGCAGAGCCATTTATCCGAGGCATCGAAGAGTTCAGCCATCTCTGGCTGGTGTTTGTTTTCCATGAAACTGCAGACAAAGGCTGGTCGCCGATGGTGCGCCCCCCCCGCCTTGGCGGAAATACCCGTAAAGGCGTGTTTGCCACCCGCGCTACCTTTCGCCCTAATCCAATTGGGCTTTCTGTCGTACAATTGGAAGGGGTGCGCTGCATCAACAAGCAGTGGCAACTGGATTTAGCAGGCATTGATTTATTGGATGGTACACCCATTGTGGATATTAAGCCCTACCTGCCCTACTCAGATGCTATCCCCAATGCCAGCGCCAGCTTTGCCGACACCGCGCCTGAAACCGCGATGACGGTTAGTTTCTCGACTGAAGCAGAGCTGTTTTGCCTGAAGCAAAACCAGTGGCCGGAGCTTAAAACCTTGATCGAAAAGGTGTTGAAACAAGACCCCAGGCCGCCTTATAAAAAGAAACACACTGGCGAACAGAGCTATGGTATGACACTCTATAACTTAAATATTCAATGGAAAGTGACAGGAGAACATCATTATGTCTATGCGATCACTCCCCTTGCTGAGCTTGCTGGTTAGTGGCAGCGCGCTGGCCCTGCCACCGTTACCTGAACCGGTCAGCAATAATGCAGTGGCCAGTGCAACGGTGCGGGGCAAAACCTACGTGATCAGCATGATGGGTATGGGTCAGGGCAAAACCAGTCAGGACATGCACAATAAAGTTTGGGTGCATACGGTCGGTGAATTTGGCTGGAGCAGTATGCCTGAAGTTCCCAGTCAAACGCGTTTAACAGGCCGGGTTGCTGCCAGTGCTGTGGCACTGAATAACAATTTTTTTGTCTTTGGCGGCTACAGTGTGGATCGTCAAGGCAATCGTAATACGTCGGTTGAAAGTTACCGCTTTAACCCGGTTACCCAGCGCTACACCAGAGTCAATCCGATCCCGGTGCCAGTAGACGATACCCTTGCACTGACTTATCAGGATCGCTACGTCTATCTGATCGGTGGCTGGAGTGATGATGGTGCGGTCAATTTGGTGCAGGTGTTTGATAACTTTACTCAGCAATGGAGTCAGGCAACCCCTATGCCAGGCAAAGCCAGTTATGGACTGGCCGGGGCCATCGTTAATGATCATATTGTCTTTTGCGATGGTGTTAGTCTGGATTATCAAAGCGGTGCACGGGTTAAAGCTACCGAACCTGCCTGCTACCAAGGCAAAATCAATGCCCGCAATGCACTACGTATCGAGTGGAAACCCATTCCTCACCCCACCGGCGAAGCACGCTTTCGGATGGTGGCTATAGATAGTGAGGTAGATGGGGAGGCAGTGGCTGTTTTTATCGGTGGCAGCAAGACCTTCTATCACTTTAATGGCATCAGCGAGCAAGGTGCTAAAGCTCAGCCGGAAGCCAACGTCTGGCTGTACTCTCCTGTGAAAAACACCTGGTACAGTGCCAAACCAACAACGCCTGTAATGGACTTGCAGGGCTTGGTCAAAGTCAACAATACCATTTATTCGATCGGGGGCATGCTGGTCGATCAGCAAGTAACACCTCAAGTCATCCAGCACAGCATCGAGCGGGTAAAATAGCTATGGATTGGGCATGGCGTTGCCGTCATGCCCTTGCTAGAATACGGCAATTTTATAAACTGCAGACAGGGCCGACAATGCGCAGTAGCCAGTATTTACTCTCCACCATGAAAGAAAACCCAGCCGATGCAGAGGTCATCAGCCATAAGCTGATGCTGCGTGCTGGTATGGTCCGCCGGCTGGCATCCGGCTTGTACACTTACCTGCCAACCGGCGTGCGAACCTTGCGCAAAGTAGAACGCATTGTTCGTGAAGAGTTGGATAAAGCCGGCGCCATCGAAGTATTGATGCCCATGGTGCAAAATGCTGAGCTGTGGCAGGAAAGTGGCCGCTGGGAGCAGATGGATGCTGAACTGCTGCGCTTTCAGGATCGTCATCAACGTGATTTTGTGCTGGGACCAACGCACGAAGAAGTGATCACCGACCTGATCCGCCGTGAAGTTACTAGCTACAAACAACTGCCATTGAATCTGTACCAAATTCAGACCAAGTTCCGCGATGAGCGGCGGCCGCGCTTTGGCGTGATGCGCGCTCGTGAATTTCTGATGAAAGATGCCTACTCTTTTCATCTGTCACAGGATTGCCTGCAAAAAACCTACGATGTCATGTACCAGGCTTACAGCAATATCTTTACCCGTTTGGGGTTGGATTTTCGGGCGGTGCTGGCAGATAGTGGTGCCATTGGAGGCAGTGTTTCGCACGAATTTCATGTGCTGGCAAGCTCCGGTGAAGATGCCATCGCTTTCTCGAACGGCAGTGATTATGCGGCCAATGTCGAAATGGCAGCTGCCCTACCGCCGCAAAGCGAGCGAGCAGCACCAGCTGAGGCGTTGAACAAGGTCAGTACACCCAATGCCGCCAGTGTAGATGAAGTGGCCACTTTACTGGCGATCGAACCCACAAGCATTGCCAAAACGCTGTTTGTTCGGGCTGAGCAAGATGCGGAAGCAACCGGACCGGCCTTTGTTGCCCTGGTCCTGCGCGGCGATCATCAACTGAATGAAGTGAAAGCCGAAAAGCATCCGCGGGTAGCTCAGCCGCTGAGCTTTGCTACTGAAGCAGAAGTGCAGCAGCTGACCGGTGCCCTGCCAGGCTCGGTTGGCCCGGTTGGGCTTCCTATTCCTGTGATTGTCGATCACAGCGCAGCAGCCTTGGCTGATTTTGTTTGTGGCGCTAACGAGACCGGCTTTCATTTAACCGGAGCGAACTGGCTGCGGGATGTACCAGAATTTGAAACAGCTGATTTGCGCAATGTGGTCAGCGGTGATGCCAGCCCTTGCGGTCAGGGCACCCTGGAGATCCGTCGCGGTATTGAAGTTGGTCACATCTTCCAGTTAGGCGATAAATATTCTCAGGCAATGAAGGCTGGTGTACTGAATGAAGATGGCAAGAACCAGATCCTGACCATGGGCTGCTACGGCATTGGGGTGTCACGCATTATGGCGGCAGCCATTGAGCAAAACCATGACGAACATGGCATTATCTGGCCAGACGCCATTGCGCCTTTCCAGATCGCCCTGATCCCAATGAATATGCACAAGTCTGTGCGCATTCAACAAGCCGCTGAGCAATTGTATCAACAACTGACTGCGGCTGGCTTCGAGGTACTGTTTGATGATCGCAAAGAGCGGCCAGGTGTGATGTTTGCCGATATGGAGCTGATTGGTATTCCGCACCAGATTGTCATTGGTGAGCGCAACCTGGATCAGCAGCAAGTGGAATACAAGCACCGCCGCAGTGGCGAAAAATCCTTGCTGACTTTGGATGCCGTGGTGGCTGAAATGCAGGCCAGAGTCCAGGCTGTTTAATGCGCTTAACCGCTACAAGGCCTGTTTAGGCCTTGTAGCGGTTTCATTTACTCGCTTAATTCAGCCTGCAAGGCCTCTTCCAGCTCAACCGGACTGACCACTACACCTGGCCCTTCAGCATCCGGGAACACCGCAATTGCCAGTTCATCGCCCTGCAAACCAGTGGTCCATTTTTCCAGCCAGGTGGTTAAAGGAATCGATTGCGCCTGGCACTCGCTCCACTCACCGTCAATCCACAGCTCAGCCAACTCTGCATGAGGCCACACCGGGATGCAGCGCTCATCTTCGGCGCTTACCAGCACAAAGCCTTCGTCGTCCACCAGGATCCAAATGGCGTCCAAGTCTGCAGCTGCATGCACAAAATAGTCGTATCGCTGCTCCGGAGTTAATTGAACTAACTTATCGAGCTCATCTTGATTTAATTGATATTCCATCACTTTCCTCACTATTGCCGGTGCAGACCGGTCAAATTATCCGAAAAAAACCAACCATAGCAAACGCAGCCATATCACCCACAGCACGGCACAGCTGTAAATGAAGGTGCGAAAACGCCAGCGTAAGCGGTTACTGCCCGTATGGATCACAGCGTGGCAGACCCGCAAAAACAGATAAAAGGCTCCCATCAATACAAAAGCCGTGTCAGCCAACCCTTGTTGTAAAATAAACACCACGGAAAACAAATACAGCATGGGCATTTGAAACTGATTGTCAAAATTGCGGCCGGTTGCAATCACCTGAGCACTGGCTTTATCCAATTGCATCAGTTGAAAGGCATCCATGGATAGCTCCCCCCGACGGGCAGCGGCAAAACGACGTCGCCCCATCAACACCAGTACCACACTGGTGAGCAATACCTGAGCAAAGACCGTCAATAGCAACCACTTATCCATTCCTTTATTCCTTTTACAGTCCAAAATTTTGCTCAGCTTATAGCATCCGAAGTGCGGATACCAGCGCTGGCTCTACAAGCTTCAACAAAGCGCTCAATTTCATAGCAGGCTCTGATATACTCGCATCATTTACCTGTCGGGGTCCTTATGGCTCAACTTTATTTCTACTACTCGGCCATGAATGCCGGTAAATCCACCTCCTTGCTGCAAAGCGCCTACAATTACCGTGAGCGTGGCATGCAGGTTGCTTTATTTACCGCAGCCATTGATAACCGTTTTGGCGAGGGGGTGATCAGTTCCCGCATTGGCTTATCCATGCCTGCCACCCTGTTCGACGCTGATTTTCATTTTTACCAGGCGCTCAAATCAAGCCCTGTTGATTGTGTGCTGATTGATGAAGCGCAATTTTTAAGCAGAGCTCAGGTGCGACAGCTAACCGATGTTGTGGATACGCTCAAAATTCCTGTGCTGGCCTATGGGCTTCGTACCGACTTTGCCGGCAATACCTTTGCAGGCAGTGAGGCTTTATTGGCCTGGGCCGATAAACTGATCGAGTTGAAAACCGTGTGCCATTGTGGTCGCAAAGCAAACTTTGTGGTGCGACTGGATGCAGATGGCAAACCAAGTCGCCATGGCGACCAAATTCAAATTGGTGGTAACGAACGTTATGTGTCCATGTGCCGTGTACATTTTAAGCAACTGGTATGGGTATCCGATGATGAGCCCCCACTTGGAGCTGTGCGCTAACTGGATTATGCTAATCAATATAAGTGAGCGCTAAACACGCTTGTATCAGAGATATTTATGCCAGCTGAACAACAGGATACGCCACATTATTGGGCGATCATCGATGCATTACCTGTGGCGGTGTTGCTCAAAGATACCGCCAAGCCACAGATCTATGCCAACCAACAAGCACGGCTATTACTTAGCTTGCCTGAACCTGTTCTCAACCTGAGCGATATCCGGCTCATTGAGCTCATCGAGCCGGATAGTGAAGAGCTGTTAAGCCTGGTACAAAACCCTTTATTGTTAGCTCTAAGCGGTTCAGTAGTCCACCAGCAAGTTCGGTTGGCAGGAAGCAAACAAAGATTACAACTAAGCTCTCAGCTGGTTCAGCTCAGTTTTACCCTAAGCAACTCCGTGCTGGTGGCACTCACCCCGGAGCAAGGCAAAGGTGTCATTCGAGATAGTCAAAGATCTGTCTACGATGAGAATGAGCTGGAGGAAGCTCTGGCCTTTGATAAGCTTATGTCGCTAATTTCAGCTGAATTGATTAATGTGCAGCCAGAGCAACTGGATATACACATTGAAGATGCCTTATCCGCTCTGGGTGAATTTTGCCATGCCGATCGCAGCTATGTTTTTTTATTTAGTGACGATATGCAGACAATGAGCAACACGCATGAATGGGTACGTGATGGCATTGCCTCCCACAAAGCCAACTTACAGCAAGTGCCAGAGGCTGCCCTGCCTTACTTTTGGCGCGTGATGCAATCTGATTTTATCTTTGCCGTGCGTGATGTCACTCTTTTACCAGACGAGGCCAGCGCCGAACAACAAGAGTTTGAGCGGGAGGATATTCAATCGGTGTTGTGCTCCGCCATGACAAACCAGGACAAATTACTGGGTTTTGTTGGCTGTGATATGGTCGCCCGCAAAAGAGCCTGGACAGCCAGTGATATCCGCCGCCTGAAACTGGTTGGCAACATGATTGGCAACACCATTCAAAATGTGAACTATCGTTTGTCATTAAAACAAATGCAACAGGAACTGATGCAAGCCAACCTTGAGCTGCAAGAGCTGGCCAGCCGTGATGGTCTGACCGGCATCGCTAATCGGCGTCAGTTCGATACCTTACTTCAGCATGAGCTGCAACGCTGTGCTCGTTATCAACTCCCCCTGGGTTTCATGCTGGCAGACATCGATCATTTCAAACAATACAACGATAGCTACGGTCACCTGGCAGGTGATGACGCGCTAAAACAAGTGGCCAGAACGCTGAGCCAGACGTTAAAAAGACAAGGGGAACTGGTTGCACGCTTCGGTGGAGAGGAGTTTGCTATTCTTGTGCCTGTCAGTAACGCCGATGAGTTAACCCAACTGGCAGAAACGTTGCGGACAAGTATTGAGCAGCTGCAACAGGAACATTTGTTTTCAGCAGCGCAACGATTGACGATTAGTATAGGAGCAACACTGGTAAACCCGGATAAAACGACCAATCCCAGTGAGCTAATTCGTCAGGCCGATACAGCCCTCTATCAAGCCAAAGCAAAAGGACGGAACTGCTTTTGTATTTTTCAGCCCGACAATCTGCCGGGCTGAAAGCAAAGCAACATTAGAAGCGGTAACTGGCGCCTACCGTGTACAAGTCTTCACCGGTTTCAGGGCTGTCAAAGCTGACTGCGGCTCGAACTGCCAAATTAGGCATCGGGAACCATTGACCACGTACCGTGAAAGAGTCTCTTTCAGTGCTGATCATGTTTTTTGATGTCCAATCATAAAACAAACCAACCGATAAGGCTTTGCCAAAATAGTAGTCACCACCGAAACTGTAAGCATTCCGGCTGGTGCTGCGTAAATCACGGTAGCTGGCTTCTACACTCAGGTGATCCCCTGTTGGTAAGCGCATCAGTTTCTTTGTGCTAAAACCAAACTCAGTCCGGGTACCGATGCTATCCGGACGGATATGATCGATGTCAAAAGTCACTAACCAATCCGAATCAACAAAGTAACCTAACTGCGTCAGCGCCGATTTGGTGCTTGAACGGTTGAGGCTTTCGAATTCAAAGCCAACGTAGAAGTTATGGCTACTGTCCATGTATTCACCACCGAGGCGCCAGGCAGAGAAGCTTTCTCTGACGCCATCTTCTTTCAAAGTGCCACGCACATAGTCACCGAACACACTGCTGTTACGGCCCAGGAATGCCGCCTCAGCTAACGGGGCTGCGACGTTTCCCTGTACAGGTGACAGATAAAAGCGATGCGACAAGTCATAGCGCTGTAAATCAGCCTGAGCTACATCACCCCAGTTGTAATGAATGCTCGATTCATGCTGATAAGTGGTTGCCATCGTGGTCACTGAAACCACCGACAACAACGAGGCAAGCAGAGTACGCTTCATAATTTCTTATCCCTTACATTACTCAATAATACGATTGGCGGCATGCTAGCGTTTTGAATCTTAATGAAAACTGAATAGTAGCACGACCAGGGGGGACTGCGCATTTGATTGCTCAGTCATTCAACAACTGCTGCTGCAGTTGCTGCAATCGATCGCGACATGCAGCCGCCTGCTCAAACTCCAGGTTTTCGGCATGCAAGCGCATTTTGCTCTCGAGTGATTTCATCTCATCAGCCAGTGCGTTTTGATCATGACGATACGCGGCCGCTTGTTCGGCCACATTTTGCAGCTCAGATGGCTGCTGCGCTAAATCCATCACATCGGCGATTTTCTTAGTCAAGCCTTTGGGCGTAATGCCATGGGCATCATTAAACGCAACTTGCTTGTTACGGCGACGCTCAGTCTCATCAATAGCTCGCTGCATCGAGCCCGTGATGCTATCAGCATACAAGATGGCTTTACCATGCAAGTTGCGGGCGGCACGCCCTATGGTTTGTATCAGTGATCGATCCGATCGTAAAAAACCTTCTTTATCCGCATCCAATATAGCTACCAGTGAGACTTCGGGAATATCCAACCCTTCCCGCAGTAAATTGATCCCTACCAAGACATCAAACACACCTAAACGCAAATCACGGATAATTTCGACCCGCTCCACCGTATCAATATCCGAGTGCAGATAGCGCACCTTGACCTGGTGTTCCTGCAAATAATCGGTCAAGTCTTCGGCCATTTTCTTGGTTAGCGTGGTGACCAGGACCCGCTCATTGCGTTTCGCCCGCAGGTAGGCCTCGGATAACAAATCATCGACCTGGCTGGCAACAGGCCGAATTTCAATCTCCGGATCAATCAGCCCCGTGGGACGCACCACCTGCTCCACTACCTCACCATCGGACTTTTCCAGCTCATATTTTGCCGGAGTAGCAGATACATAAATCCGTTGTGGTGCAATGCTTTCAAACTCTTCAAACTTTAATGGCCGGTTATCCAATGCCGATGGCAATCGAAAACCATAGTTGACCAGATTTTCTTTGCGGGAACGATCGCCTTTATACATGGCACCAATTTGCGAAATGGTGACATGCGACTCGTCAATAAACATCAGTCCATCGGCCGGGAAGTAATCCAGTAGTGTTGGTGGTGGCTCACCCGGCATACGGCCCGACAGATAACGCGAGTAGTTTTCAATACCAGAGCAATAACCGAGCTCAACCATCATTTCTATATCAAACTGGGTACGTTGCGTTAAGCGTTGCTCTTCCACCAGTTTGTTATCCGCCAGCAACTGCTGCTTACGCTGTTGCAACTCCACTTTAATGTTGTCAACGGCTGCCAGAATTTTTTCACGCGGGGTGACATAATGGGTTTTCGGATAAATAGTGTATCGCGACACTACTTTTTCTATGCTGCCAGTCAGGGGGTCAAACAAGCTGATGCGCTCCACTTCATCATCAAACAGCTCTACCCGTACAGCAAAACTATCCGACTCGGCCGGGAAAATATCAATCACATCACCACGAACACGGTAACTGGCCCGTTCAAACGCCAGATCATTGCGCTGGTACTGCAGTTCAGCCAAACGCCTCAGAATAAATCGCTGATCCAGGGTATCCCCCTGACGAAGATGCAGCAGCATCTTCATATACGACTCGGGGTCGCCCAAACCATAGATGGCTGACACTGAAGCAATAATCACGACATCCCGTCGCTCCATCAGCGCCTTGGTTGCAGACAGGCGCATTTGCTCGATGTGCTCGTTGATGGAGGCATCTTTTTCAATAAAGGTATCGGTGGATGGCACATAGGCTTCCGGCTGATAGTAATCGTAGTAAGACACAAAATACTCGACCGCATTGTCTGGAAAAAATGCTTTCATCTCACCATACAACTGTGCAGCCAGGGTTTTATTGTGGGCCATAATCAAGGTAGGCCTGCTCACCTGCTGAATGATATTGGCCATGGTAAAGGTTTTGCCCGAGCCGGTAACGCCGAGCAATGTTTGATGTGCCAAGCCGGCCTCCAACCCCTCAACCAGTTTGGCAATAGCCTGTGGCTGATCACCGGCAGGTTGATAATCGGACACCAGTCGAAATGCTTTCATGACGCTGCTCCTGCTTGGGTAGCCGATAGCTCAACCTGACGCAAAGCACGTTGAAACCAGTAATAGCTAAGCAATGCCATGCAAAGGTTCGCCAATACACAGCCAATGAAAAGCCCCTGAATACTTGCCAACTGACCGCCTAACCAGGCAAAAGGAACGTAAAAGACAAACAAGCGACAGATACTAAGACCAAGTGCCTGCAATGGCAAATGCAGCGCATTAAGTGAGGAATTGGTTAGAATAATCACCCCCTGTAAGCCATAACCAAGCGGTAAGATCCACAAAAATAATTGAATCAAACGCTGTACTTCAGCATCGGATGAAAAAATACGGGCTATCCAAACGGCCAGTAAAGACAGCAGTGCATAGACAACCAACTGCCATAGAAAAATAAAGCGAATGCTCTGCTGAAAAGCCGCCTGAACCCGAGGTAGATAACCGGCACCAAAGTTTTGACTAATAAAAGGCGGCAACGTCGTTGATAATGCCAACACCACCAGACACGCCATACTTTCCAGCCGGATCCCCACCCCAAAAGCAGCGACAGCTTCAGCCCCATAACTGGCAATAATGGCTGTAAGCACCGCCATCGCCAGCGGAGTCAACATATTGGCGCCAGCTGCCGGAAAACCAATTCGCAGAATCTTGCGATAAATGGGCAAGGCGGTTTGCCAAACCTGCCAGCTCTGATCAATTAAACGACGCTGGTGCAATACCAACAACACTACCAGGCTGCCACAGATCCAGGAAATAACACTGGCAAGGGCAGCGCCCTGCATACCAAGGGCCGGGAATGGGCCAAGGCCAAAAATTAATAAAGGATCCAACAGGGCATTGATCACCCCTCCTGCCGCCATAATATAAGCGGGAAGCCGGGTATCACCAGCGGCTCTGAGCACACTGTTGCCAATCATAGGGATCATTAAAAATACCGCACCAGCAAGCCAAATCAGCATGTACTGGCGAATCAGCGGTAAAATGGTTTCACTGGCACCCAGCAAGCGGAACAAGCTGTCGTGAACCAACCAGCCGACAAAGGTCAAGATCACCATCAAATAAACGGCCAACCAGAGTGCTGCCAATGCATCTGATCGCGCCTCTTGCGGATTACCGCTACCCAGTGCCTTCGCAATGACAGCAGAGGTACCAATTCCAAGTCCAATGGCTAAACTGATAAAGGTAAAGGTGACAGGAAAAGTAAAGCTTACTGCTGCCAGCTCCTTGGTGCCCAATAAACTAATAAAAAAAGTATCCACCAGGTTAAAGCTCATCAAGGTAAACATACCAACCAGCATAGGTACCGTCATTCGATACAAGGTAGAGCCTATATCATGGTGCAATAAAGAGCGTTTTTCGGGAACAGACATGCCAGCAACCCGTAGCCATCAGAAGGCGCTATTGTAATGAAAAGACGGACCTGATACCACGCCAGTCACAGAAATCCAGCAAAACTAAGGTGCAAATGTCGATTTAGTCCACATTTTTTGATTTAACCCTACCGCGATCGCGTCGCAAACAACACAAAAAACCGGCAACAGCAAAAATAGCTAAGTCACTGTTAATATTAGTATAATTATTTTATCAAAAGCCTATTGACCAAGCCCAATCCCTTGTGAATCCTATGCTGGCTGCAGGAGATACCATGTAGTTCACAGACTTATCCACAGCTTCTGTGGGTAAGTGACTTTGCCGGTCAAAACATCAGCAGTTAGGGTGAATCTGTGAGCCCGAACATCATGGATTGATGATTCTATGCTCAAGCAGTTCAAAAATCCCAAAATGCGCAGGCTTTCCTGTTGACAGGGTATCGGACTGGCATTAGTATTGCCGCCGTTGTTTGCTGTTCCTCAGTAGCTCAGTTGGTTAGAGCGGCGGACTGTTAATCCGTAGGTCGTTGGTTCGAGCCCAACCTGGGGAGCCAACAGCAAAACACAATTCCTCAGTAGCTCAGTTGGTTAGAGCGGCGGACTGTTAATCCGTAGGTCGTTGGTTCGAGCCCAACCTGGGGAGCCACTCCCAATCTTGTAATTCCTCAGTAGCTCAGTTGGTTAGAGCGGCGGACTGTTAATCCGTAGGTCGTTGGTTCGAGCCCAACCTGGGGAGCCACAAGCTTCAGCAATCCTTCCAAAACTTTGCCATAAAGATTTATTTTTGCACGAATTTTTGCTTTAATCCGCCGTATACAGCTATAACTAATTAATAGCTTCCGTATCGAGCTACTCGATAACGCCATTTTTTGTGCAGGTGGTCATCGTTATGAAGACAGCGTTCCAACTTGTGTTTCTTCAACTCATAACAGCGCTTCTGCTGTTTGTTGCGCTGGTGATGGTTCAATTGAACTCCGCTAGTCTGCAAGTACAGCATACTGAACGACAAACACATACCATGGTACAACAATGGTTACAGCATCATGCCATAACAGATGCTGCTGAACTTGGACCTCAATTGCGACAATTGCTGCCACTCGCGCAGCTACAAATTCAGGATCTTCAAGGCCAGGAGCTCTTCAACTACCGTAGTGGCAGTACTTCATCAGGGTTGGCAGTCACTCTGCTCAACTGGCATGGTGTTGAGTTTTCTCCTCAACATATCCGATCATCTGAACCTGAGCTCCAGGTGCGCTTTGTGCTGGATCACAGTAGTCAGATCGAGGCTTTAAACGCCAGCCTCTGGCTGACATTGTTGCTTACTGTTTTGATCTGTTTGCTCATCACACCGATTCTTTTGTGGTGGCAACACCACCGGTTG
This sequence comes from Alkalimonas cellulosilytica, assembly GCF_036325985.1. NCBI lineage: Bacteria > Pseudomonadati > Pseudomonadota > Gammaproteobacteria > Alkalimonas > Alkalimonas cellulosilytica. Next base: position 41,798 of record NZ_JAUHLI010000006.1, on the reverse strand, counting down.
CTGCAAAGCAGCCGGCAATTGAACAAAGTCATTGATCAGCTAGGCCGGGATCCACTGCAAAGCATTGAAGCAAGCATGCAACCGGCAGGCTTTGAAACTGTGGTAGAGAATTTGCAATTGCTGGCACAACAAACGATGAAACGCTTTAGCGAAATGTCGGCAAATGCACGCCAGGTAACCGAAGACGCCTACAAAGACTTGGTCACCGGTCTGCCAAACCGCAATCGCTTCGTGCAGTACTTCGAAGAGCAACTGAGCCAAAGTGATAAAGTAGATTTTGGTATTTTTGCCATCACCCGCTGTACTGAACTGCAAAGCCTGAATCAAACCAGAGGCTACCACGAGGGCGATAAATACATTCAGGAAGTTTGCCAGATCCTGACCAAAGCGGTGCATGCCTATGCCGACGGTCAGTTATTCCGGCTGAACAGCTCTGATTTTGGCGTGCTGCTGCCAAGAGTCACCGCCAAGGAAGCTGAAAACTTTGCCATTCAATTGCAAAGCCGGCTGAATCAGTACCAGCAAACCGCAGAACTGGAGTCTGTGGCCTATACCGGATTAGTTAGCTATGAAAGTGGCCGTGCTTTGGGTGAACTGCTGGCGATTGCTGATACCTCCATCAGTCTGGCACAAACTAAGCAAGCCAATGCCTGGCACTTACAAAAAGAATCCTCTGGCTTGGAAACGGCGAGTTATGGGTATGGCAATCAGAACTGGCGTAATGTCATTGATGATGTGCTTGCGAATAGCCGCCTTAATTTGCTGGTACAGAGTATTCAGCCAGCGAAACGCTCCAATAAAGCCTATTCTGAAATTCTGGTGCGCTTTAAAACTCAGGAGAATCAGGTGTTGCCCACCGCTTCCTTTTTGGCCATGGCGGAAAAGCTGGATCGCATCATTGCAGTGGATAGGCTCATTATTGAAACGGCCCTAAGTACCATCAAAAACAAGAACATGCAGGATCAATATTTCGGGCTAAACTTATCGCCCCGATCTGTCCATGACGATCAATTTGCCATCTGGCTGGAGCGCCGTTTATTAAAAGATGCCACCATAGCGTCAAAGCTGATTTTTGAAGTCACAGAGTTTGGCTTGCAGCAAAATCTGAAAACCAGCAAGCGTTTTATTGATATGGTGCACAGGGCCGGCGCCAGAGTCACGGTGGAAAAGTTTGGTGTCGGCATTACCTCCTTTAAGTTTTTCCGTGATTTAAAACCAGATCACATCAAAATGGACGGCAGTTACACCCGGCATATAGATGAAGATAAGAACAATCAGTATTTCTTGCGCCTGATGATTGATTTGGCGCATCGCATCGGTGTGAGTGTATTTGCAGAGTCCGTCGAAACTCAGGAAGAAAAGCACATGCTGGACTCCTTGTTTATAGACGGCTGCCAGGGATATTACATCGGCAAACCAGCCCCACTTTGAGTGTAACCGCCAAAAAAAGCCGGACAGTCAGCAGATATCCCTACTGGCTGTCGGTTGTTATCAAGCCTGCTTCAGCGCATAATATGCAGTCTAAGCCAGTAATCAAATAACCATGACCGAATTCTTACTCTTATTAATCAGCACCGTGCTGGTCAACAACTTTGTGTTGGTCAAATTTTTAGGGCTTTGCCCCTTTATGGGCGTGTCCGGTAAGCTGGAAACCGCCATAGGCATGTCGCTGGCCACAACCTTCGTGTTAACACTGGCCTCGATCTGCAGCTATCTGGTGGACCACTATCTGCTGGCTCCTTTTGACTTGCTGTATTTGCGCACCCTCAGCTTTATTCTGGTGATTGCCGTGGTCGTTCAGTTCACCGAAATGGTGGTGCATAAGACCAGCCCGACCTTGTACCGGTTACTGGGTATTTTTCTGCCACTTATTACCACCAATTGTGCAGTATTAGGTGTGGCATTGCTGAACGTCAACGCAGGCTATAATTTTGTCCAGTCACTGGTGTTTGGTTTTGGCGCAGCCGCCGGTTTCTCACTGGTACTAATCCTGTTTGCCGCCATGCGCGAACGCTTGGCTGCAGCTGATGTACCGGTAGCATTTCGTGGTGCCGCTATTGCGATGATTACAGCGGGCTTGATGTCACTGGCCTTTATGGGCTTTACTGGCCTGGTAACGCATTCATGATGATCACAGCGTTAAGTGTGTTGGGAGTACTGGCGCTGTTGTTTGGTGCCATTTTAGGCTATGCCGCTATCCGATTTCGGGTAGAAAGCGATCCACTGGTGGAACAAATCGACGATATTCTGCCGCAAACTCAATGTGGCCAGTGCGGTTACCCGGGCTGCCGCCCTTATGCCGAAGCGATTGCCAATGGTGATGACATCAATAAATGCCCGCCGGGTGGTGAAGCAACGGTCCGAAAATTGGCAGACTTAATGGGTGTAGAACCCAAACCGCTGCACGAAGAAGCACAGAATGCCGTGAAAAAAGTGGCCTTTATTCGTGAAGATGAGTGCATTGGCTGCACCAAATGCATTCAGGCTTGCCCGGTGGATGCGATTGTCGGTGCTACCCGTCAGATGCACACGGTGATTGTAGATGAATGCACCGGCTGCGATCTCTGTGTCGAGCCTTGCCCGGTCGACTGCATCGATATGATCCCACTGGTGGAAACAGCCGAACGTTGGAAGTGGGATTTGAAAAGCATCCCGGTACGAATGGTTGAGACGGATTAATGCAAAGCTTATTTGAACAAATTGCCGCTTGTCAGCTATGGCGCTTTCCGGGTGGGGTTCACCCACCGACCCGAAAAGCAGAACTTAGTAAAAAGCCGATAGCCAGTTTGCCGCTGCCTGACAAGCTCTACATTCCACTGCGTCAACACATCGGCGTGGCCGGTTATTGCCTGGTGCAAAAAGGCGATCATGTGATGAAAGGCCAGCCGCTAACTTTGGCCGACAATTCCCTGTCTGTGCCGGTGCATGCTCCGACATCTGGCCTGATCCTGGATGTGACTGAACATACCGGCCCTCACCCATCCGCCCTGCCAGAGCCTTGCATTGTGCTGGAGCCCGATGGGCTGGATGAGTGGCGTGAGCGTGAGCCTATGGCGTACCAACAGTGCACCACAAAACAGCTGTTAGAGCGCATCCAACAATCCGGTATCGCCGGCATGGGCGGCGCCGGTTTTCCAACCCACTTAAAATCGGGTGTGCAACAACAGGTTGAGCTGCTGATCATCAATGGCGTGGAGTGCGAGCCCTACATCAGTGCCGATGATGCCCTGATGCAGGAACACGCCGATACGATAAGGCAAGGCATTGACATCCTGTGCCATATGCTGGAGCCCAAAGCAGTCCTGATTGCGATAGAAGACGACAAACCAGCAGCCATTCGTGCCATGCAGACCGCCTGCCATGGCCAGCAGCACTGGTATGTACGAGCCGTGCCTACCAAATATCCCTCAGGTGGCGAAAAACAGCTGATTCAGCTGTTAACGGGCCAAGAAGTGCCCGCCGGACGTCGTCCCATTGATATTGGCATGATGATGTTTAATGTGGGCACCAGCTTTGCGATAGCCCAGGCCGTACTGCACGATATTCCGTTAATTTCGCGTATTGTGACCATTGCCGGTGACACCCTGCAACAGCCGCAGAATGTGCTGGCTCCGTTAGGTACACCGGTCAGTGATTTATTGCACTTTTGCGGTTTTCAACCCGAGCGGCGACAGCGTGTGATTATGGGCGGCCCCATGATGGGCTTTACCCTGCCTGATCTGTCGGTGCCAGTGATTAAAACCACCAATTGCATTCTGGCCCCCACCCAGCAGGAGCTGCCTGCCGCTGGAAAGGAAATGGACTGCATTCGCTGCACCGCCTGCGCTGAAGCCTGTCCGGCCAGCTTGCTGCCGCAGCAACTGCTCTGGTTTAGCAAAGCCAAAGACACTGAAAAGCTGGCCGAATATAATCTGTTTGATTGCATCGAATGTGGTGCCTGTGCCTATGTCTGTCCCAGCGAGATCCCTCTGGTGCAGTACTACCGGATTGCCAAAGCCGACATTCGGGAGCAACAGCGCGAAGCGCTAAAAGCCGAGCAGGCCAAAGCACGTTTTGAAGCCAGAAAAGCCCGCTTGGAAGCTGAAAAATTGGAACGCCAACGCCGTAACGAGCAACTCGCTGCAGAGCGCGCCGCCAAACAAAGTGCCAGCGCCCCTGATGCCGTTGCAGCTGCACTAGCCCGGGTAAAAAGCCAGCAACAACAGGCCCCTGGCGATCTTGAGGCCATTAAAGCCGAGCGTGAGCGCAAGAAGCAGCTGGCACGCGAGCGTCAGGCCGAAAAAACAGCCGCTGGCGCCGATGCTAAAACCAGCCAGGATCCACGCCAGGCAGCCATTGCCGCTGCACTGGCCCGCGCCAAGGCCAAAAAGCAAGCGGCTACGACAAGTGACACTGAGCCAGTACAACCTCAGCAAGGGCAACTGCAGCAACAGCAGCCAGAGCAACCCGCTACAGAGCCTGCCGATACGGGCACAACCAGCGAGGCTAGTGATCCACGCAAAGCAGCCATTGCTGCCGCCATAGCGCGCGCCAAAGCGAAGAAACAGGCGGAAGCGCTGCCGGCATCAGAACAAGCCGAGGCTGAAGCAGCCGAACCAGAGCAGGCGGCTGCCGTATCTGTGTCTGATGCGCCAACCGAAGCCACGGAGCAACCCAGCGATCCGCGTAAAGCCGCCATCGCTGCAGCCATAGCCAGGGCCAAGGCTAAAAAGTTAAAGGAAACGGAGCCAAAATGAGTTTTCGAATTGCCAGCTCCCCACATCAGCACAATCAAAAAACCACCAGTCAATTGATGCTATGGGTGGTGATTGCTGCCCTGCCCGCTATTGCAGTGCAAAGCTACCTGTTTGGTTATGGCGTCCTGGTGCAGTTGTTGCTGGCCATCACCACCGCCTGGGCCAGCGAAGCCCTGGTGTTGATGCTACGTGATAAAACCATTTTGCTGCGGTTAAAAGATCACAGTGCTTTGGTCACCGCGGTGCTGCTGGCCGTTTCCATTCCTGCTTATGCGCCCTGGTGGCTGGTAGTGATAGGCACGGCCTTTGCCATTATTCTGGTCAAACAGCTCTATGGTGGCCTTGGTTTTAACCTGTTTAACCCCGCCATGGCGGCTTACGTGTTACTGCTGATTGCCTTTCCGGTACAAATGACGCAGTGGCTACCCCCAGCGTCATTGCAGCAGCATGCGCTAGGGCCTCTCGATGCCGTTTGTACGGTGTTTAGCCAGGCCAGTTGCCAGGGCATCAGCCTGGAGCAACTGCGACAAGGGGTAGACGGCATGACCATGGCCACCCCACTTGATACTGCCCGCACCGATTTGATGATGGGACTGACCTTGCCGGAAAGCTATCAAAAGCCGCTGTTTCAGGGCGGCGTAGGTGTCGGCTGGTTCTGGCTCAACCTGGCCTGGCTGGCCGGTGGCCTGCTGCTGTTGCAACAACGGGTGATCCAGTGGCGCATTCCGGTCAGTGTGCTTGGCTCACTGGCACTGTGCAGCCTGATTGCCTGGTCGGTCAACCCGGATACCAACTTCTCTCCGTTGTTTCAGCTGTTTTCCGGTGCGACCATGCTGGCGGCATTTTTTATTGCCACCGATCCGGTCAGTGCCTCAACCACCGCCAAAGGACGTATTTATTACGGCGTGCTGATTGGCGTGCTGGTGTTTGTGATCCGTACTTTTGGCGGTTATCCTGATGCCTTTGCTTTTGCCGTGTTACTGGCCAATATGACCGTCCCCTTGATTGATTATTACACCCGGCCCCGCACCTATGGCCATAAAGCAGTGAAGGGACGCCCATGAAGCACCCAGTGACGAAAAATGCCCTGCTGCTGGCGTTGGTTGCCATTGTTTGTGTTAGCATCCTTACCCTGCTGCAGCAGCTGACAGCGCCCCGTATTGCCGAGCAGCTGCTGGCCAACCGGCTGGCTTTACTGCACGATGTGCTGCCTGCCGCCGCCGAGCAGCAACTGCTGGATGATTGCATCAGAGTCACGGCTCCTGAATGGCTGGGACGAAACAGCCCGCAATCGGTGTTTCGCTGGCGCGAGCAAGGCGAAGTCAGTGCCTTTGTGGTCGAAACCACCGCCCCGGATGGTTACAGTGGCAACATCGATTTACTGGTTGCCATCACCCCGGATGGCACCGTGCTGGCTGCCCGCACACTGGCGCATCAGGAAACACCCGGCCTGGGTGATAAAATTGAACTGCGCAAGTCCGACTGGATGCACAGTTTTGCCAATCAGGCGGTACACGAAGCCACTATCCGCAGCTGGGCAGTCCGCAAAGATGGGGGGGATTTTGATCAGTTTACCGGCGCTACCATCACGCCGCGAGCGGTCGTCAATGCAGTAAAACGTGCTGCACTCTTTGTCCAGCAACACCCTGAGCTGGCGGAGCAACCAGCCAATTGTGAGGCCTTTTAAATGAGCCAAAACTACAAGGAACTTGCTACTCAGGGGCTCTGGAGCAACAACCCTGGCCTGGTGCAACTGCTCGGGCTTTGCCCCTTGCTGGCGGTGACCAACACCGTTACCAACGCGCTGGGGCTTGGTATTGCCACCTTGTTGGTGCTGCTTGGCTCCAACCTGGTGGTATCGGCCATTCGTAATTGGGTGCCACGGGAAATTCGTATTCCGATTTTTGTGCTGGTCATTGCCTCGTTCGTCACCGCCGTGCAGCTGCTGATGAACGCTTTTACCTACGAGCTGTATCTGGCGCTGGGAATTTTTATCCCGCTGATTGTGACCAACTGCGCCATTATCGGTCGGGCCGAGGCCTTTGCCTCAAAGAACCCCATGCTGCCATCGGCGTTTGATGCGCTGATGATGGGGCTCGGCTTTGCTGCCGTATTGCTGGCATTAGGCGCCATGCGGGAGCTACTGGGTCAGGGTACCCTGTTTGACGGGGCGGATGCCCTGCTCGGGCCCTGGGCCACAGCACTGCGCATCGAGGTGCTGGCACTGGATCATTATTTTTTGCTGGCCCTGCTGCCACCCGGTGCTTTCATCGGCATGGGCCTGCTGATTGCCGGTAAAAACGCCATCGATGGCCGCAGACAGCGCAAGCAGCAGGTGAAAACCGAAATCACCCGCGCCAGAGTCACCGGAACCATAGTGTAAACACCAAGGCATGAATAAACAAAAACGCATTGAAATACTGTCGCGGCTGAGGGCTGCCAACCCCGAGCCGACCACCGAGCTGGAATACAGCTCGCCCTTTGAGCTGCTGATTGCCGTACTGTTATCAGCCCAGGCCACCGATGTCGGCGTCAATAAAGCCACCCGGCATTTGTTCCCGGTCGCCCGCTCACCGCAGGCCATGCTGGATTTGGGCGTGGATGGGGTCAAGCATTACATCAAAACCATTGGCCTGTTTAACACCAAGGCCGAAAACGTCATTAAGACCTGCCGCATTTTGGTCGAGCAGCATGGTGGCGAAGTACCGGAGAACCGAGAAGCGCTGGAGGCCTTGCCCGGTGTCGGCCGTAAAACCGTCAATGTGGTGCTGAACACCGCCTTTCGCTGGCCGACCATCGCGGTCGATACCCATATTTTCCGCGTCAGCAACCGCACCAAATTAGCGCCGGGAAAAAATGTCGATGCCGTCGAGCAAAAGCTGCTAAAAGTGGTGCCAGCCGAATTTAAGCTGGATGTGCACCACTGGTTGATTTTGCACGGCCGCTACACCTGCGTCGCCAGAAAACCAAAGTGCGGCTCCTGCATTATCGAAGACTTGTGCGAGTTTAAAGAAAAAACCGACTAGCCGCTTTGCGGCCCCTCTTCAATCAATTCCCGGTGCACACACACCGCCATACTCTTGGGGCGGATGGGCAGGCCCCGGCCCTCCAAATGCGCCCGGGTAAAGGAGGCGCCAAATAGCAGGATCATCGATGTATAGTTGACCCAGAGCAGCAGCAGCGCCAAAGAGCCGGCAGCACCGTAGGCCGATGCCGTCGCCGTGTGTGCCAGATAGATAGCAATCAGTGAGCGGCCCAGGGTGAACAGAATCGCGGTGATAAAAGCGCCCAGCAGCACATCGCGCCAGGACAATAGAACATCCGGCAAAATCTTGAACATGGCAGCAAACAACAAAGTAATCACCAGCAGGGACAGGCCCACCTCCATACCCACCATAGCCCAGCCGGGCACCGGCATCCACTCCTCCGCGAACACCATAATGCTGCGTAGTGCCACCGACAACAGCAAGGACACCATCAGAATAAAACCAATGGCCAGGATGATGGTCATGGAGAGTAAGCGGCTTTTGATATACCCCCACAGGTTGTTGCGATTCGGGCGAGGCGCCACATCCCAAATTTGATTCAGCGACTGCTGCATCTGCGCAAACACCGTAGTAGCACCAATGATGGTGGCCACAATGCCAATTAGCGCTGGCCCAATACCACTTTGGTCAATCTGCGAATTGGTCACCGCGGTTTGTACCACCCCCGCCGCTTCCGGGCCAAGGGTTCCTTCCAACTGCTCAAACAGTTGCCCTTCAACCACACTCTGGCCCAGAAAAAAACCAACCAGCGCCACCACCACCACCAGAATGGGCGCAATCGAAAAGACGGTAAAAAACGCCAGCGCCGCTGCATAGATAAAGGCCTGACTGTCCAGCCAGTTACGGGTTGCGCCGCCCAAAATACTGAACCAATGCCGCACAGCAGCAGGAAGCCTGGAGTACAAGCTGGAAACCATCGTTGCAATACCTCCGCATCCAAAACAGCTGACTTTTGTTGTTTTCCCTGCCAGCAAACCTTTAACCTAAAGCACTTCTGCTTCACAAACAAGCAGCAATGTCAGACTGACTACTGAATGGCTGTGCTATCATCAGTGATTCATAACAGCACCGAACAGGAGAGTACCATGCGTTTGTTGCATACCATGCTGCGGGTTGGCAACCTGGAGCGTTCCATTGAGTTTTACACCCAGGTGCTGGGCATGCAGCTGCTACGCCAGTCCGAGAATACCGAGTACAAGTATACCCTGGCTTTTGTCGGCTATGGCCCGGAGTCCGAACACGCCGTGCTGGAGCTGACCTACAACTGGGGCGTGGACAGTTACGATCTGGGCAGCGCCTATGGCCATATAGCACTGGAGGTGGACGATGTGTACCAGGCCTGCGATGACATTCGCAGCCGAGGTGGTGTGATCAGTCGTGAACCAGGCCCGGTCAAAGGTGGCAAAACCGAAATTGCCTTTGTCAAAGATCCGGATGGCTACGCCATAGAATTGATCCAGAAAAAAAGCCAACGCTAATCCAGCAGAGACAGCAGCCCGTATAGCATCACAGATGTGTTCATTGTGGTGTGGAATAATGATGTCAGAGCAACTAGCCCTGTTTCCGCTGAATTGTTTGCTGTTGCCGGAAGGCAAAACACGGCTGCGGGTGTTTGAGCCACGCTATGTGCGGCTGGTGAAAGAGGCCACCGCCGGCAAGCGGCCTTTTGCGATGGCTTTGCTGAATCCTTTGGTCAGCCAAACGCACCCTGATCGGATCTTTCCTTTTGCCACCAGGGTACAGGTCACCGATTTTGATGTTCTTGAGGATGGATTGCTGGGGATTGAAGTGTTAGGGCTGGAGCGGGTGCATATTGAAAAGCGCTGGCAGGAAGCCGATAAGTTGCATGTGGCAGACACAAAAGTAGTCTCTTTCTGGCCACCACAACCACTTAGCCAACCACAGCAGGAGCTGCAACAAAGCTTTCGTCAACTATTAAGTCGTGAGCCGGAATTGGCCAACCTCTATCCGGAGCAACGAACCACTGATGCCAGCTGGCTGGCGGCGCGCTGGCTGGAGCTGCTGCCGTTGCCGCCGCTGTTGAAAGAGCATTTGGCCGAGCAGGCCTCACCAGAGGCTTGCCTGCATTATTTACAGCGTTGCCTTAAGGCTGAATCGATTTAAGGGCAAAGCGCTCGTCATCAATCATCACCGCCACCAGCCGCCAGTGTTCACCGCTGCGCTGCAAGGTATAAGACGTATGGCAGTTTTGCAGCACCTTGCCATTGGCGTCGCAAAAGTACCAGTACAAACTGGCGAATACCATCGAATCGGATAAGCGCACCAAATGCTGCACCCGGTTTTTCACCTGAGCCACGCCCAGGCTACGGTACAAATTAAACTGATGGCGGATGGTTTTCTCAAGACTGCTGATCTCAGCCATCATCAGCTTGCTATCATCGGTTAAAAACAAACAAGGCAAGGAGAACAACTGGGTGACTTTGTCCACATCGAAACTGGAGTACGCATCGGCATAATCCTGAAAGAATTGTTCAACAGCCTGTCTCATCGATTCGTCCTTAATTAATCCCTAAATACTTATGTACCTGCACACTCAGGCGCCAGTTATGTTGTTTGCATTGCTCAATCGCCAACCGGGTTGCCTTGGCTTTTTGACTGATCGGCTGCAGGTAGACTAGCCTACCCGAAGCAGGTACGCGCTGCAACAATTGCTGCAGCTCTTCAATATCGCGCTCACGTGCGACCGGATGCTTGATTTCATTGGCCCGCAGCAGTGCTGAGTCCAGCACCTCATACCCCCCCTTCATATTGACCTTGGGCGATACTGTGACCCAAGTCTCGCTTGGCGCCAGCACCTCAAAAGTACCACTGGTTTCAATCTGGGTGCTGTAGCCCTGCTGATGCAGCAGCTCGCACAGCGGGTTTAAATCGTACAGGCAAGGCTCACCACCGGTGATCACCACATGACGAGCCCGGTAGCCCTGACGCTGAAACTCTGCCAGCACCGCTTCGGCACTCAGGCTGCACCAGCCTTCGGTATCGGTGGTTTTAGCCAGCACATCCTGCACCGGGATGTGCTGCTCCGGATCCACTGTCCAGGTATGTTTGGTATCGCACCAGCTGCAACCTACCGGGCAGCCCTGCAGCCGGATAAAAATAGCCGGGCAACCGGTGTAGCTGCCCTCGCCCTGGATGGTTTCAAATAGTTCATTCACTTTGTACACAACAACGCCTTACGCTTTAGCCGCCAGCCGATTTGAAGTATAATGCCCGGCTTTTCAATTGGTCATTATAACGGGAGCGCCCTCATCATGCCGCAAAAAGTTGTTGTCATTTACTCCGGTGGGATGGACTCGTACACCGTACTGCACAAAGCCATCGCCGATGGCCACGAGGTGTATGCGCTGTCGTTCAATTATGGTCAGCGCCATGTCAAAGAGCTGGAATGCGCCGCTCAGGTCTGTCGGGAGCTGGGTATCAACCACAAGGTGGTGGATATTTCAGCCATCAATCAGCTGCTGGCCGGCTCATCGCTCACCGACAACATCGAAGTACCGGAAGGCCACTACGAAGCCGAGACCATGAAATCGACCATCGTACCCAACCGCAATATGATCTTGATTTCACTGGCGGTGGGCTATGCCGACTCGATCAAAGCCAAAGCGGTGTATTACGGTGCCCACTCGGGCGATCACTTTATCTATCCGGATTGCCGGCCAGAGTTCGTCGAAAAGATGAACGCGGTCTGCCAAATCGCCAACTACGATCCGATCGATATCGTCAGCCCTTACCTGCACGAGTCCAAAATCGAGATTCTGCGCGATGGCCTGGCGATGGGGCTGGATTACAGCAAAACCTGGACCTGCTACAACGGCCGCGAACACGCCTGCGGCAAATGCGGCGCCTGCCAGGAGCGGCTGGAAGCCTTTGCGCTGAATAAAGCAGAAGATCCGCTTCACTACGAATAAAAGGCTATTACGACTTTCTCGTTATTCAAGCCGGGGAATTTCCTCTGGCATTAAATGCCTTCGTTTATGAATCACGGCCAGAACTTCGATCAGTTGATCCGGTTTTATTTCGTAAACAATCCGGTAAGAGTACAGCCCCAGCTCCCGCACAGCGTCTTCGTTTAATTCTGGTACTTTGTGCCCCTTGCGGGGTAGCTCATCGAGCCCCATGGTTTTCTGCACCATTGCCTCACTGACACGTTTGGCGTAAAGCGGCGAATCTTGGGCGATATAGTCGTGAATATGACGAAGTTGGGCCTTAGCGTGAGCCGTCCACTTCACCATGTTTGAATGTCTTTCAGCAGCTCTTCTGCAGCCTGGCTATCGCCTTTGGCTGCATCTTGCTGCCCTCGCCGAATATTTTCCAACACATAAAGCCGATACATAATCTGTTCGGTGCTGGCGTCATCCGGCAATTGCTGGATGGCGTCAAGCGCTTCTTGTTTAATGGTATGAGGTTGCATTTGCCTATCTCCTACGATTGACCTGGCCCGATGACAATACAATCTTTTTTGCGATTACCTGAATAACGACAGCATTGAAGATCGTACTGTTCTGGAGTAATAACCAGCGTAGCTGCCTAGCAGCAGAGCCTTAACTAAAGTCTAAGTGCGCAGGATGTGAAAAGCAATAACACCCGCAGCGCACTACCCAGCTGCCTTACCAAATTGTGCTTTATACGCCTCGGTTACATCCTGCAACTGGCCGCCGGCCAGCTGATAAATCTGCTCTGCGCTTAGGATGGTTTCTGGCCGGTGGGCAATCACAATCCGGGTCATACTAAGCTGCTGAATGGCTTGGTTGACGTAATGCTCTAGCGCCACATCCAGATGACTGGTGGCTTCATCCAGCAGCAGAATTTTAGGCTGGCGGTACAAGGCCCTTGCCAGCAACAAGCGCTGTTTCTGACCGCCGGACAGTGCACTGCCCATATCGCCGACCAGAGAGTTGTAGCCCATTTGCATCGCGCTGATATCCTGGTGAATACCGGCCAATTGTACGGCTTGATAAACCCGCTGCATATCCAGTTGTGGGTCAAAAAAGCTGATGTTCTCAGCCAAAGTGCCGGACATCAGCTGGTCGTCCTGCATCACCGCCGCAATCTGGCTGCGATAATTGCGCAGGCCCAGCTGTTTAATTTCAATGCCATCGACTTCTACCTTACCGCTTTCAGCGGGCAATAAACCCAGCATCAACTTCATCAGCGTGGTTTTGCCGCTACCAGATGGGCCAATAATGGCGATATTGGCGCCAGCCGGAATATCGATGCACAGGTCGTTAAACAGCAACGGCTCGTTATCGGCGTAGCGAAAACGGATATTGGTTAGTTTCAGCTGGCCGCTGATAGCACGGTTGGGCTGATTCAGCCCTTCGTCTTCTTTGTCGGTTAGGGCTATATCGGCCAGGCGATTTAAGTGCAGTTTCAGCATTTTGATTTCCACCACCAAGGATATCAGCGAAGCAGCCCGGCCGGTAAACTGGCCCTTGTAAGCCATAAAGGCAAATAGCATACCGATGGTCATATCGCCATTCATCACCCCCAGTGCGCCTAAGTAAAGAATGACAATGCCTTCAATGCCAAACAGCAGCTGATTGGCAGTACCTGCCCCTATGCCCCATTTGGCCAAACGATAGCCTTTATTCACCGATTCAGCATGGCGGTTTTGCCACAGGTTTAAACGCTCATTTTGCTGGCCAAACAGCTTTAAACTTTGAATGCCTCGAATGGTTTCCATAAAGACACTGCTTTCTTTGGCCGAGGTGACAATGCTTTCTTCAGTGAGCTGGCGCATCGGCCAATAAAAAGCCCAGCGCAGCAAGGCGTATAAAATGACAACGGCAAACACCACCAAACTGAGCATTGGGCTGTACAACAACATCATTACCAGCACCAACACTATCATCAGACCATCCAAAATACCCTCAATCAGGCTGGAGGTAAGAATTTGCTGGATCGAGCCCAAGGATGAAAAGCGCGAGGTAATATCGCCCATATGCCGTTTTTCAAAAAATGACACCGGCAAATGCAGCAAATGGCGGAATAAATTGGTGACCATCTGCATATTCAGATGGGTACCTAAATGCAGTGCAATCCAGCTGCGCAGCACCTGAATGCTGACTTGCATCACCATCAACAAAGAAAAGCCTATCGCCAGCACCAGCAATAAGGGCCGGTCATTGCTCACCAGCACTTCATCCACCACCAATTGGGTGTAATAAGGCGACGCCAGTACAAAAAACTGCAATAGCAAGGACAATACAAACAGCTTGACCAGAGAGGGCACTAACCCCTGAATACTGCTCCAGAACGAGGTTAAACTAAGCTGCACCCGCTCATCGATTTTCTTAAACTCATTGCCGGGAGTGAGTTCCAGCGCCACCCCAGTAAAGGCTTTATCCACCTCCGCCATGGTCAGACGGCGCTCGCCCATGGCAGGATCTAAAATGGTAATGCCATTGCGGTGCACTTTCTTTAGCACCACAAAGTGGTTCATTTCCCAGTGCAAAATACAGGGAGTTTTTAGTTTAGCCAGCTCATCCAACTCAAGTTTGAGCGCCCGCCCGTCATATCCAGCTGCTCTGCCAGTCGCATCAACTGCTGCATGGTGGCACCCTTCAGCGACACCGCATACCGGCTGCGCAAGGTGGTCAAATCGATTTGATAGCCATGGTGGTTGGCCACCATCGCCATGCAGGCAAGGCCGCATTCAGCGGCTTCGGTTTGGAGGATCATCATTGTTTTTCTTTAAGGGTTTTCTTGCGCTCCAATAAAACATTAAGCAGGTAACCACAAAAATGAAAAACACAAGCTCCCTCAAATACACATTTATAATATAGTTCCCAATGAATATTTTAAGTATAAAAATAAGAGGCCCGCCAACAAGCAAAATTAGCAGCATTTCAAGCGCAAATTTTGAATTCTTATTCATGTTATCTTCCTTAAGCCCACAACAGCTAGATGCGGGCTTTTGTTATAAATAGTTAGTCCTTTATTCTTTTTCCATCCGCATCATATAGATGCCGGGTCGCAGGGTGATTTTGAACTCTCATTCCATCCCGTCCTTCTTGGGTTAAATTAAATGCAAAGTTAACAACTTGCCCCAAGCCAGCTACAACCAGCCCTGGCCCTGTGCCTAAAACTCTACCAACAACAGCAGCGCCACCAAAATTTGAAAGCCCCATTGTTCCGGATGCAACTGTTACTCCACCAATACCACTTGTATCTTGGTGAGGATTCTCCTGTTCAAAATGACGCTCGAATGGTCCTGATAAATAACCACCACTCACATCTTCCACTTGCTCAAATTTCAATTCTTGCATAGTATCTCTCCTTGAGACATTTTAAGTTGTCAATTTGCTCTTAATTGAGCGTTACAATCGCCCTTTCAGGCTTAAAATCGGCTCAAACAACCAGCTTATAAGGCTGCGTTGTTCCAGCACGATATCTGCGCTTAGCAGCATGCCCGATTGCAGCGGGACGCTGTTGCCGTAAGCGCGGATCTCTTGCGCCGCCAGCGCTACCTCTACCCGGTAGACTGGCTCCTGCACAGCGACAGGCATATCGACTTCCCCCGGAAGCACGATGGCCTGCGCTGTGCGAATTACTTCCCCGTCGTACAAACCAAAACGCTGGTACGGAAAGGCATCAAATCGAATGCGGGTATGCTGGCCTGGCTGCACAAAACCATAGGCCCGGGTAGGCACCAGCAATACCGCTCTAAGCTCGGCATTTTCCGGCAATATGGTTAAAAACGGCAATTGGCTGGTTAAGCTGGTGCCGATATCGGCCACCAGATTGGTCACCCGGCCAGAAATCGGTGCGGTAATTAATAGCTGACCGCGCGCATCCAGCTCTACTTTTTGTTGCGCCAATCGTGAGCGGTCGGTATCGAGCAGCGCCAGCTGCTGCGCTTGTTCGACCGGCAGCCGTGCCAGTTGTCCCTGCAGTTGTTCAATGCTGGCCTGCTGTTGCTGGGCACTGGCGCTTAACTCGGCCAGTTGCTGGCGAATGCCTAAAATCAGCTCGGCTTGTTGTTGAAGCTCCAGCTCAGAGATAGCGCCTTGCTGCTGCAATTGTTGATAGTTCTGAAAACGGCTTTGCTGCAGTGCCAGCCGCTCATGTTGCAACTGCTGCTGGCCTTTTAGCTCTTGCAGCATGCTCTGGCTTAACAGCAAACGGCTGTTTAATTCGGTTTCTTGCTGGGTAAATTGCTGGCCCAGTTGCTGCTGGCGTAAGCTTAGTAACTCAGTTTGCTGCACTAAGCCCTGAAACAAACTTTTGCTGAGCGACAGGCCATCGGCCAGATGCTCGGGGATATGAATAAGCGCCAGCGGTGAACCGGCCTCGACCTGCTGGCCGTCCTCAACAAACAGTTGGTTGACAATGCCAGGGCGTGGGCTGCTGACTTTAGCCAGGCCTAAATCCGGCTTTAAATAACCGGTGACGGTTTCTTTGCGGTGAAAGGAAGACAGTGCCAGGAATGTGATCAAAATGGCAACCAACAGCAACAAAGCCATGGTTAACACACTACTGCTGAGCGGCTGGGCAATAATGACATCGCCATCCAGTTTGGCGGCCTGCTGCCTGACCGCATTGGAACGAAACAAATCCATAGGTAAAGCTTCCCCAATCCATTGAATGGATGAACAATAAGGAACAGGTGAACCTAATACTTATCCAAAACGGTCAACTCATTGTACAAAAAGGACAACATCCCTATCCAAAACATATTTTGCACACAAGGTAACTTCACAATATACAATTCGTAGTGCATCGTCGTTGGTTTCAAGTCGTTACAGGGCGAAGCTCCGCTGCAACGTAGTTAAGGGCTAAATCGATCTCCTTCAAACTGATACTACGTGACTAAAAACAGAGCGCGTCAATTTCAGCCCTGTTCTGTGACATGTGTTCTGTCATATAACCAAGGATTCTGGACAGGCCTCTGCCCTGCTATTAGACTGGCCGCTTTACAGCCTTCTTTTTTTGGAGCAACTCTTCAATGCTTGCTTTTTGGTTCCGTATTCCGTTCTGGCAGCGTGTGCTGGGCGCTATGTTGCTGGGTATTGGCCTGGGTGTGGTGTTTGGCGAAAAAGCCACTGTGCTGCAGCCACTTGGTACGCTGTTTATTAATGCCATCCGCATGCTGGTGGTGCCTTTGGTATTTTTTGCCCTGATCACCAGCATCACCTCCTTGGGTGATACCTTAAAAATGAAGCGACTGGCGCTTAAAACCGTTGGTCTGTTTTTGCTTACCGCCATGATAGCCAGCCTGATTGGCTTAACTGTGGGTAGCTTGATGGACTTTAGTACCATCACTGAGCTGACCACCACCGAAGTACGTGAGCGCGATATTCCGCCAGTGGCGACCGTGCTGACCAACCTGATCCCAACCAACCCGGTGGCGGCGCTGGCCAGTGGCAATGTGCTGCAGATTATTGTGTTTGCCGTGTTGGTGGGCATTGCCATCAATGTGGTGGGTGAAAAAGCCGAGCCGATGCGCAAAGTGATGGAAGCCGGTGCCGAGATCATGTACCAAATCACCCGCATGGTGCTGCAACTGACGCCGATTGGTGTGCTGGGCCTGATGGCCTGGGTGGTCGGTAGCTTTGGCCTGGAAACCTTGCTGCCGCTGGGCAAGTTTATCCTGGCGATTTACATTGCCTGCTTTATCCATATCCTCTTTACTTACGGCGGCATGGTGCGCTTGTTTGGTGGCATGTCGCCACTGGCGTTTTTCAAAGCCATTTTACCGGCCCAGCTGGTGGCCTTTAGCAGTGCCAGCAGCTTTGGTACCCTGCCGGTCACCCATAAAGTGGTGACCGAGGATCTGAAAGTCTCGAAAAATTACGCCAGCTTTGTGCTGCCGCTTGGCGCCACCATCAATATGGATGGCTGTGGCGGCATTTACCCGGCTATTGCCGCGATTTTTATAGCCCACTTGTATGGCATTCCACTGGATGCGACCAGCTACCTGCTGATTGCCATCACGGCGACCCTGGCCTCGCTGGGGACTGCTGGCGTGCCCGGCAGTGCCATGGTGATGCTGACGGTGACCTTGAGTGTGGTCGGTTTGCCACTGGAAGGGATTGCCTTTATTGCCGCGGTGGATCGCATTATTGATATGATGCGCACCGCCACCAACGTGACCGGGGATACTATGGTGGCCCGGGTGGTCGCGCATTCTGAAGGTTTGATTGAGTCAGAAGACATCGAGCCAGTGCCAGCCAGTGCCAGCTAGCGCAAGCTAGCACTGACAGTGCTTTTTTCATCTTAAGCCGGTAGCTGAATACCGGCTTCACGCATCCGCGCCAACTTGTAGCGCAAGGTGCGGTCACTGATCCCCAGGCGCTCCGCCACATCTTTGCGTTTATTATCACACGCCCGCATCGTCGCCAGGATCAGGCGATGCTCCTGCTCGTGGATTTCCTGCTTAAACTGACTAACATCGGCATCCGCATCGGTCACGGCCATGGCAGGCACACTCAATTCTTCAATGTAGATATCTTCAGCGCTAATCACGCCATCACTGTGAATAATCAGCGCCCGCTGCATCACGTTATCGAGCTCACGCACATTGCCCGGCCAGCTGTGTTGCAGCAGCTTTTGAATGGCACTACCGTCAAGTTGTGGGATAGCCATGCCATCACGCTGACAATGCCGCTCCATCAGGTGCTCGGCCAGTGGCAGAATATCTTCCGGCCGCTCGGACAGTGCCGGCCAGTTCAGGGGGAACACATTCAGCCGGTAGTACAAGTCCTCGCGAAAGCGGCCTTGCTGCACTGCTTCTTTTAAATCGCGGTTGCTGGTGGCCAGCACCCGTACATCCAGCTTGATGGTTTTACGGCTGCCCAGGCGTTCAACTTCGCGCTCCTGCAACACCCGCAGCAACTTGGCTTGCAGGTTTAAATCCATTTCGGTGATTTCATCCAGCAAAATGGTGCCCTGCTGGGCTTGCTCGAACTTACCCGGACAAGCCTGCACCGCCCCGGTAAAAGCGCCCTTTTCGTAACCGAACAGGGTCGACTCCAGCATGTTTTCCGGAATGGCCGCGCAATTGATCGCAATAAAGGGGCCATCGGCACGGGGGGATTGCTGGTGAATGTATTGCGCCAATACTTCTTTACCGGAACCACTGGGACCGGTCACCATCACACTGGCATCGGATTTAGCCACTTTGGCCGCCAAACGCACCAGCTGCTTGCTTTGCTCGGCAGCGACAATGGGCTCAATACCAGCCAGCTGCTCAGCCGGCACATAACGGCTGACCATATTGACCAGCACTTCCGGTGAAAAAGGCTTGGATAAGTAATCTACCGCACCATGGCGCATGGCCTGCACCGCATCGTTGACGTTGGCATAAGCGGTCATAATCAGCATCGGAATATGCGGGTACTGCTGGCGTACTGTCGCCAACAGCTCCAGGCCGCTAATGCCCGCCATTTGCACATCGCTGATAATCAGTTTAATGCTTTGCTGCTTTAGTTGCAGCAGAGCTTGTTCAGCACTGTCGGCGGCAACCACCTGGTAGCTTGCCAGGCTTAAGGTATCTACCAGCGCCTCACGCAAGCCGGCATCATCTTCTACCACCATGATTTTAGTGGGCGTCATGGGCATTCTCCTGCGTGTTGAATTCGGTATGGTGCAATGGCAGCTGCAAACGGAAACAGGCTCCATGGCTTTGCGGCAGGTAACTGACCTGGCCCTTGTGGGCATTGGCGACTGCCTGTACCACCGCCAAACCAAGACCAGTGCCCTGGCTGCGGGTGGTAAAGAAAGGTTCAAAAATTTGCTGCTGCAAATGCTCCGGCACGCCAGGACCATTGTCACAAACATCCAGCAACAGCCACTCTCCCTGCTGCTGGCAGCGGATGCTTAGCTCTGCGCCCTGACCGATGATTTCCAGACTGTTGTGCAACAGGTTTTGCATGGCGCCAGCCAGGCTGCTCTGATTGGCCCAAAGCTGCAGTTGTGGCGCGCTAAGCTCAACCTTCAAGGAGGCGTTAGCAGCTGATAGCTGCGCTTCAATGCCCGCCCGCACTTCCTGCAATAAAGCCTCAACCGATATGCAGCTGACACTGGCTTCATTGCCAGAGCGGGCAAACAGCAGCATGTCATTGACCTGTTGCTCTAAATCCTGCAAGCGGGCCACCAGTTTTTGCTGAAACACCGACTTGGCATCCTCGTTCAGGCGTTGGTTGGTCAGATTCTCGGCATAGAGCATGGCCGACGACAGCGGTGTACGGATTTGGTGCGCCAGCGTAGCCATCATCTTACCCAGGGTGGACAAACGTTGCATATGCGCCAACCGGCTTTGCAACTGACGGGTTTCGGTTAGATCGGTCAGCACAATCAACTGACCTGGCTCCGGGCTAAGGGCACTGATTGCCAGCTTCACCCGGCGACCATTGTATAAGGAGACCTCCATGCCATCGTCACTGCGAGGCCGGAATGAACGGGTAATGACATCCAGCCAGCGCTGACCTTTGAGTGGCTCGCCCAGCATATCCAACGCCATTGGATTGGCATCAGCCACATAGCCGCGTTCATCCAACACCACCACTCCGACTGGCAACATGGTCACCAGGTGCTGCATGCGATCGCTGGCGGCTGCGGCTGGTTTCAGGTATCGGCTGAAATCGGTCACCACATCAGAGGTCGATTCCAACTCAAACAAGGTTCTGGCGGTATGCATGTCACACCTCTACGGAGCATATCAGGTTCTCTAAGGGGAACCATGCAGAGAGCGTGCCATAAATAATTTATTTATAAACAATAGGATAGGATTAAACATTAGGAAAATGCTGCGTCAGGATTCTGACGCAGCGGTTGGTTTTAGTCGTCTTTCGCCAGGTTGTACTTGCGCATTTTCTCCACCAGAGTGGTGCGACGCAGGCCCAGCATATCGGCAGCGCGCGCTACCACAAAATCATGCCGCTCCAGTGCCTGAGTAATAAACTGGATTTCCAGCTCCGCTAAATGCTCTTTCAGGTCGATGCCGGTTTGCGGCAACTGCGGATCGCTCTGAAAAACGTCGCTGTCTGCCGTGTCGCTCAGGATGCCATCGTCATCATCGCTTTGAAACAGCTCATTCAGCAGATCCCGCTCTTGCAGCGACTCCGGGTAATCCGGCACATAGCTGTCTACTTCCAGATGCTGGTAACGCTGCGGCAGTTCGGCCACATCCACCACCTGATTCGGATACATGATGGCCATGCGCTCTACCAGATTGGCCAGCTCGCGCACATTGCCCGGCCAGGCATGCAATTTCAGGCTCTCCATCGCCCGCTCGGTAAACTTTACCCGGGCATGACCGGCCTGATGCTGCCGCTGGATCAGTTCCTGACAAAGCTGCGGCAGATCTTCGGTGCGCGCAGAAAGCGCCGGGGTTTCAATCGGAAATACATTCAGCCGGTAAAATAAGTCTTCACGAAAGCGGCCATCCGCAATCATTTGCTCTAAGTTACGGTGGGTCGCAGCAATAATTCGAACATCTGCTTTGATCGGCTGGTTGCCCCCCACCCGCTCATAAATACGCTCCTGCAATACCCGCAGCAATTTCACCTGCATCGGCAAAGGCATATCGCCAATTTCATCCAGAAACAAGGTACCGCCCTGAGCCAGCTCGAAGCGGCCTTTGCGGGTAGAGAAAGCACCGGTAAAAGCGCCTTTTTCATGGCCAAACAGCTCACTCTCCAGCAGTTCAGCAGGAATAGCCCCGCAATTAATCGGCACAAAGGGGCCATCCGCCCGGCGGGAAAGCAAATGAATGTTGCGCGCCACCACTTCTTTACCTGTACCGGAGTCGCCCAAAATCATCACATTGGCCTCAGTCGGCGCCACTTGCTGGATTAAAAAGCGTAGCTGCTGCATCGGCTCGGCCGATCCCACCATATCGACCAAACGCGCAGCCTGATCCAGCCGTTGCTGCCCCGGTAACAACCGATGATATTCCTGACAATCTCGGAGCGATTGAGTCAGGCTGTCGTAACGAAAGGGTTCGGTTAAAAGCGCCACCACATTGCCAAACTGCAGCAACGCATCCTGAGTACCATCCAGCACTAAAAAGGCGGTGGCTGGAAACTGTTCGATCAGGGCTTGTGGTGCCTCATCCAACTGACCAAGCAGCACCACGGCAGGCTCGGGTTGCTGTAAGCAAGCCAATAACTCGGCAAAGTCAATAATCTGATGTGGTTCCAGCACAAAATCGAGAATAGCACTAAGGCGCTGTTGGCGTGGGATATTGCCATCGACGAGGTAAAGCTTGGGGGTGGCGCGCATAGTCACTCAATCGTTGTTCTGGTTATGCTCCCATTGTAGCGAAGCCGCTTTGGCTTGCCAAATAAAAAGCGCTGGAAATTTGACGTTCTGTCAATTTCCCAGCGCTAACCAACGGTTGCTCAGGCCGGTAAAGTTAACCACCCAAAATACGCAATGCCTGCTCCTGTTGCACCCGCCCCTGTGCTGCCACACTGATGCTGGACTGCAGCAAAATATTGCCAGCAACTTGCTCACTTACGGCTTTGGCGTAATCCAGATCTTCAATCCGGCTTCGCGCTTCAGCCTCACCAAGGCGCTGACGATCAATGACACTAGCCGCTGCTTCAAAGGCATTGATGGTGGCACCGGTATCTGCCCGTAAAGCCCCCAGCTGTTGCAGTGATTGCTCAACGCTGCCAAGCGAAGCAGTTAATTGCGATGGATCCGTCAAATCGAAATCAAACAAATTGCTGGTAGTAAGCGCAGCTGCGACGTCTTCCGTACTTAAGCTCAGGCTGCTATCGCCGGTACCAAAGGTTACTTCACCACTTTGATTAAACAGCCCTTTACCTGCAAACTCGGTGTTATCGATCACCTGCTGAATATTACCCAACAACTGATCTGCCTGCTGCTGCAAGGCCTGACGCTCACTGGCACCATAAATGCCATTACCAGCCTGAATCGCCAGCGTATTTAAGTCCTGCAAGTTTTCTTCAATCGCTTGCAGGCCTTGATCGTACACCCGCGCTAACGAAATACCATCGTACACATTGCGCGAAGCCTGTTCACGGGCATTGATGCTTGAAGTCAACTGATTGGCAATTTGCAAACCTGCCGCATCATCAGCTGCACTGTTGATACGCCTTGCTGTCGCCAATTTTTTGAACAGGTTGTCCTGTTGCGCAATGGTTTGATTCAAAATGGAGTTATTAGTACCGACTTTCATCCGCATGACCTCGCAACGCTGTAATGGTTAAATTATAGCCAGAACGCACTAAAAACGCGAACTTTGCCTATCTGCCTGGCTACTTTGCAACCAGAGAGTTTTAAATCCCCTGCGCTATCGGCACAATTTATGCTATGTTCAAGCAGTTAAGTGTGACACAGCAGAGGTTCACTCCATGTTTGATGGCAAAACAATCCTAATCACCGGTGGTACCGGCTCTTTTGGTCACAAATATACCCAGACCTTACTGGCTCGCTACAAGCCAAAAAAAATCATCATCTATTCGCGCGATGAGCTAAAGCAGTACGAGATGCAGCAGGTTTTTCATCAAGACTGTATGCGCTATTTTATTGGTGATGTACGGGATGCCGAGCGCTTATTACGAGCCATGCGTGGAGTAGATTTCGTCATTCATGCCGCAGCACTAAAACAAGTGCCTGCTGCGGAATACAACCCAATGGAATGCATTAAAACCAACATCAATGGGGCTGAAAATGTGATCAATGCCGCTATTGATGCCAATGTCGAAAAAGTGATTGCTCTTTCCACCGATAAAGCCGCCAACCCGGTGAACCTCTATGGCGCTACCAAACTGGCATCGGATAAACTCTTTGTTGCTGGTAATAACATCGCTGGCGGCAGCCGACCGCGTTTTTCGGTGGTGCGCTATGGCAATGTGGTTGGCTCACGCGGCTCTGTGGTGCCCTTTTTCCAGAATTTGATAGAGAAAAGCCACGATCACCTGCCAGTTACGCATGTGGAAATGACCCGATTCTGGATAACCCTGCAACAAGGGGTTGATTTTGTGCTGAAAAACTTTGAGCGCATGCTGGGTGGCGAAATTTTCGTACCTAAGATCCCATCCATTCGCATTATGGATTTAGCCAAAGCCATGGCACCAAGCATGCCCATCAAAGAAGTGGGTATCCGTCCTGGCGAGAAGCTGCATGAAGTGATGTGCCCCGGTGAAAACTCCTACCATACTTACGAATTTTCCGATCACTTTGTCATTGCACCCTCCATTCGCTTTTTTAACCGGAAAAATAGCTTTGATGTGAATGCATTGAATGAACAGGGTACTTTGGTAGAGCCCGGCTTTGAATACGCATCCAGTACCAATCCGCATTTTTTAAGCCCGGAGGAAATCCTGCAATTTAATCTGGAAGCCATGCAATGATCCCCTATGGTCGACAGCACATCAACCAGGCCGATATTGACGCCGTTTTGCAAGTGCTGCAAAGCGATTATCTAACTCAGGGGCCTGCTGTACCTGCCTTTGAACAGCGCCTGTGCAGCTTAACCGGTGCCAGCCATGCTATTGCCATGAACAGTGCCACCTCTGCGCTGCATCTGGCATGCCTTGCTTTGGGTGTCAATTCTGCCAGCCGGGTCTGGACTTCCCCTATCAGCTTTGTGGCTTCGGCCAATGCAGCGCGCTACTGTGGCGCTCAGATTGATTTTGTTGATGTTGAAGCTGAAACCGGCAATGTATGTATTCAGGCACTGCGCACGAAACTGGAACAGGCCAGAGCCAAAGATGCCCTGCCGAATGTGGTGATTGCCGTGCATCTTGCAGGCTTAAGCTGCGATATGCAGCAACTGCGTCACCTGAGTGCTGAATTTGATTTTCGGATTATCGAAGATGCCTCCCACGCTGTTGGCGGCCAGTACCTGGGCCAGGCGGTAGGCTGTTGTCAGTACAGCGATATTACCGTATTTAGCTTTCATCCGGTCAAAATCATTACCACTGCCGAAGGCGGTATGGCGCTAACCAATCAGCCGGAGCTTGCCCAACAAATGCAACTGCTGCGCAGCCATGGCATTACGCGCGAAGAAAGTCAAATGACCGAGCCAGCTCATGGTCCCTGGTACTACCAACAGCTGCAACTGGGCTACAACTACCGCATGACCGACTTACAGGCCGCATTGGGGCTTAGTCAAAGTACTCGTTTAGCAAACATCATTGCGCGACGTCAGCACTTGGCCCGACGTTATCAGCAATTATTAGCTGGCTTACCACTCGATTGCCCTGCTCAACCAGAGAACATCTTAAGCAGCTATCATTTGTTTATTATCCGGCTACACGATAAAGCCAAACGCAAAGCCGTCTTTGAAGGTTTGCGCCAAGCAGGTATTGGTGTGAATGTGCATTATATTCCTATCCATACCCAACCATACTATCAGCAACTTGGTTTTGATTGGGGAGACTTTCCAATCGCTGAGGATTTTTACGAGCGTATTATCAGCCTGCCGCTCTACCCTGAGCTGACCGAGCAACAGCAAGACTTTATCCGTGAGCAGCTGAGCGCATGGTTATAACGATCACCTTCGCCCCTGTTGGGGCCAGACCTCGCGCTATGGCCTGGCATCTGTTATCGTTATAAGGTAGCAACATCCAAACAGAACTGAGCAATGGCAACTTTAAAGCCCCTCTTACATTTCAGCTGGAGGTTTGAAGGTGGTACAGCTATCTGATGCACATTTGACACCCGCTTTAGATGATACACCCATGGACTTTTTGGTTGAGGATGAAGCTGAAACCGAGCAACAAGGCTATTGGACCATACTCATTGTCGACGATGAGCCGGAGATGCACCATGTCACCACCATGGCACTGCGCGATTATAGTTTTCAACACCGAAAGCTTAACTTTATAAGTGCCTATAGTGCAGCTGAAGCCAAAACAAAGTTGGAACAGTATCAGGACATCGCACTGATTTTACTGGATGTCGTCATGGAAACGGACGATGCCGGTTTGACCCTGGTCCGTTTTATTCGTGAGCAACTGAATAACCATCAGGTCAGGATCATTCTGCGTACAGGTCAACCCGGCCAGGCACCAGAGCAGCAAGTGGTGCAAGAGTATGATATCAATGATTATCGCTCCAAAACCGAACTAACCGTTCAGCGTTTAACTACGACCATTACTTCTGCACTGCGCTCATATCTGGCAATTACCCAACTGGAGCAACTGAACGAAACTCTGGAAGCTAAAGTCGCAGCCCGAACCCAGGAGCTTGAATCGGCTCTGGCACAATTAAAGCAGTCACTGCACGAGCTTGAAGCCGGGGAAAAAGCCGGTAAGCAAGTACAGTTCAAATTATTGCCACCCAAACAGATGGCTTGGATGCCTTACCAGTTTGAACATCTGCTCTACCCATCCGACTTCATGAGTGGCGACTTTGTAGATTACTTTGTTATTGATGATATCCACTGCGGCTTTTATATTGCCGATGTCTCTGGCCATGGTGTTGCCTCCGCTTTTGTCACCGTTTATTTAAAGCGCTTTATCAGCTCCTTGCTTGAGCGTTTCAAGCTGCAGCAGTCCAGACTGATATTAGAGCCCGCAGCCTTGCTGCATGAGCTCAATAGCGAGCTACTCAAAGAGGCTATTGGCAAATACATTGCTCTGTTTTATGGCGTACTGAACCGACAGAATCAACAACTGCTCTTTGCTAATGCAGGAGCCTTTCCCTGGCCTTTACTTCAGGAAACATCAGGGGCAATCCGTTGGCTGGAGCTCAAAAGCACCCCAGCAGGCATGTTTGAAGCCGTCAACTACCAAACCGATTGCATCGATTTTAAACCGGGTATGGCCATGCAACTCTGCTCCGATGGTTTGCTCGATGTTCTACCTGGAGACAACACGGAGCAAAAACTGAAGTTACTCCAACATCAGGGAACCAAAAGCCTCCATCAGTTATTAACGAACTTGCACATTGATCCCAACCAGGGATTACCGGATGATTTAACCATGCTCAGAATCAGTTGTTATGGAGACCAACCATGAACACCGAGCAAATCCTGTTCGCTTGTCTGCAAGAACACTGTTATTTCAAACTAAGCGGCGAACTCAGATACACCAATGCTACTGGTATGGATGACCTGATTGAGCAGTTATTTGAGCAAGAGCAACCAGCCTGCGCACAGGTAGTGGTTGACTTGAATGACGTAACCTTTATCGATAGCACACACATTGGCTTGCTGGCCAGTCTGGCACGGCATTGCCAACAGCATCAGTTACCAAAACCGATATTGTTCTCTACTAATACTGAAGTCAATCAGTTATTAAAAGGGCTTTGCCTGGAAACAGTATTTGATTTTGCTGAACATCCGACCAATCAGGCTATCGACCTGACGCCAGTGCAGGTTGAGCAACACAGCGATGACCATAAAGGCAAAATGATTCTCAGGGCTCATGAAGCACTGCTGGATTTAAGCGATAAAAATCGGCAGGAATTTAAACCTGTGGTGGAGCTGTTGAGAAAACAGCTGTCTTAATGCGGAACCAAGCCGCATCTGACATTATGTGAAGTGCTCCCAACTGGTTGGCGTATTTTTCACGGCAGCTTTACGCAGCGTTTTACCAAGCAGTTGTTCCAGGTACTTTGGAGCCAGGCCAAAGCCCGGCCGCACACTACGAATATGCTGCGGTGCCAACACAGTACCAGCGGCAAGATCTTCGACAAAATAGAGCGAGCGACGAAACTTTGCATTACCCTGCTCACTGCTTTGCCTGGCGTAACTTACCTGGCCCAGAGCTTGCCATGATGTTTTTACATCTCGGCACAAAGCGGCTAAATCAGCCGGCTCTAACGAAAAACTATCATCGGCACCACCACCGGCTCTATCCAAGGTAAAATGTTTTTCAATAATCGTCGCCCCCATTGCTACGCTGGTGATGGCTGTAACATTATCAATGGTATGATCCGACAAACCAACCTGTACCTTAAAGCGCTGTTGCATATCCGCCATGGTTCGTAAGTTGTAATCGGATGCTGGTGCCGGATAACCACTGATGCAGTGCAAAATTGCCAACTGCTGGCAACCACCTTCCCGGGCGGCAGTAATGGCATCTTCAATTTCAGCCTCCGTTGCCATTCCGGTAGAAATAATCATTGGCTTGCCTGTCGCGGCAATATAGCGGATTAAAGGTAGATCCACCGCCTCAAAAGAAGCCACTTTGTATGCAGGTGCATTCAACTGCTCCAGCAAATCTACCGCAGTTGAATCAAACGGAGAACTAAAAATCGTGATGCCCAGCTGGCGGGCATAATCAAACAGTGGCTGATGCCACTCCCAGGGTAGCTGAGCTTGCTGATACAACTCGTAAAGATTCTGGCCATCCCATAACCCGCCACGGATCATAAAGTCTTCCGTCCGAGCATTCAGAGTAATGGTGTCAGCCCGATAGCTCTGTAATTTCACCGCATCCGCCCCGGCCTGCTGCGCCGCCAAAATGAGCTGCTTCGCACGCTCCAGACTGCCATTGTGATTTGCCGACAGCTCTGCAATAACATAGGGTGGATGATCGGTAGAAATCTCTCTACCATTAATGCTCATTCTTTTCATCAGCTACTCCTTTTGTTACCAGCTGTTTTGCTGCTTGATAGGCATCCATCAACACATCCGTCATAAAGAATAAAGCAGGCTTGGCTCGGCCGATAAATTCGATGGATGGATTTGCTGTTTTCACGCCTTCAAATAACTGCAATCGTTGTTCTTCACTCCCTGCCAGCGGAATTGGAAAACCGGCTTTGATCTCGCTGGTGCCAAGGTGGTGCATCGTGGCCCGATCGGCAAACACGCCCATCGCTTTGAGCTCTTTGGCGATGCAATCAGCAGCAGGTTGCGCCCCAACATCATGGATCACTTCCACACTGCATCGATTACTGGCTGTTGCTTCGGATCCCTGCAGATTATTGTACAGGGTGATCCGGTAGCTCTGTAATGCAGGCTCATAACAATACAGATAGTGACATTTCGCCAGCGGAGTCTCTGTGCTATGAAAATGAAAGATACTTATTGCGCGGCTTTCAGGTCGTTGTTGCTGCACTCCTTGCAGCCCCAAGTAGACCGGTACTGTCCAAATGACCTGCCTGGCCTGCAAGACCTTACCATCATGAAAACTTACCTGGTGCATCGACTGCTGTCGCTCAACTTTTTGAATGCGGCTGGAAAAAAGACACTGACCTCCCTGCTGCGTTATCTGTTGCTGCAACAGCTTAATCCACTGGCCAATACCTTGCTGCTGATCCGGATAATACCAGCGGCTATCACGTGGCTTTTCACGATCATCGCTATAGGCAAGTACAGCATCCAAATGATTGATTTTTTTTAGGTTGATGCTTTGCTGGCGATCACCACAAATTAAGCGGCTTAGGCCATAATACTTCAGCGCCTGCGGAGACAATTCAGCCAGTGCCTTATTGCAAAACTTCGCCATCAATGGGGCCAGTACCTGGTTGCTAATGGTCGAACCATAACAGTGCTCAGCATAGTGCTTTAGATCGCCGGCCACGGAAGTCCTATCACTGGTTTGCAGCAACTCTGCCAGAACCGTTTTTGCAATCTCCCCTTGTGAGCTGATATCCGGGAACTGTGAACGTTCATTCAGCATACCATTGAAATAGTTCCCTACTTTCAATGCAGTTAATTGATGCCAACTCCGACAAATTTGTTGAGGAAACAACAGCTTGTTCAAGTCCTCATCCGAAGTCATCTCAGGGATATGGGTGCCCAAATCAAACTGCTGCCCGGCAAACGTCTCTGAGCGCAACAGCCCGCCGGGCTCTGTACCACTATCCACCAGCACAACGGTGCTACCGGGCTTATACGACAGAATTGTTAATGCGGCAGTAAGGCCGGAAATACCGGCGCCAACAATCAGATAGTCCAGATCTTTCATAAAAGCCTGCCTTGCATTAAGTAATAAGCTGCAACCGGTGCGCATCAAATCCGAGGTAACAAATGGCATCCAGCCAAGCCAAATGACTGATAAATTGCTGGCCTTTCTGGTGATACATTGGATGTTCCCAGTTTTGATAACAAAGCTGAATACCCTGGGCAGCAAATCGTGCCCGTTCTTGCTCAAGGTAAACACGCGAGCCTTGATTAGCGAGGTAGCTGTCAGCATTCAGTTGCTGAAGAATAGCTAACAATAAATCAGCTTTTTGGCCGGATACACCAAGCTCCGATGCTTTTAGTAAAGGGGTCTCAAGCCCCAACCGCCAGCAAACGGAACGAATAAGAGCAATGTTTAAATCCGCAAGCCTGTCGTAAGGCGTGTTAAAAACCGGCTCAATAAGCTCCAGCACCTCCGCCAGGTACGGTGTTTTAGCCAAATAGGTTTTAACGGAGTTTAGATGTTTACGCTGCCAGTTGATGCGCTGATTGGCCAGCGCGATGTCCATGATAGGAGCATCCAGCGCATGCCGGGCAACAGGCACAGACAGCCAAATCACATTATCCTGATGATCTTTGATACGGTTTCTAGACTGCCAGGATTGCTTTTCAAACTGCACATTATCAAGAAAAACAAAGCAATCTACCTGGGCTATTTGCTGGAAATACCCTAACCATGGCAAGTAAGTGGGTTGGCTGATGGCAATTTTAGTCATAATTGCCTTTACGAGGTGTGTGGGCAGTTTGTTTTAGGTAACAACTGAACTCAAAAGGCACCACTCCAGCTTTAATTTCATAATCATGCCTTAAACTCACCATCGGCGTAAGCTCTTCCTTACAAAAAACAAATACCTCCGCTGGATTAAAGTAATAAAGCCCCTCCGCTTTGTAATCAACATAGTGACTCAGGCAGTTAAAAGCCAGTCCTTCGTCCGTAACCGCAAACAATAGCCGAAGTATATCCTGCAGAAAGCTTTGGTTGCAGGTGATGTCATTGTTAAAAACACCGCTGATAAAGACCAAATCAAAGCGCTCTGGTATGCGTTCCTGCAATATGTTCCTCAGCTCAAAACGCCCCTCCGGATGATTCTCCCGCGCAAGCTTTAACAACTCTGCCGATAAATCATAACCCACGTACTCCCCAGCAAAACCTACGCGCTTAAGTAAGCCAAGCAGGTGGCCGGCACCACAACCAAAATCGAGTATTTTTTTATGCTGAAACTCAGGAAAGCCCTCCAGCAAAATCTGAAAGCGTCGCTCCTGCGTTTCTACGCTGCTTTGCTGAACCGCATGATGTGAATAGCCATGTGCCTTGGCAAGGGCATTGTAATGATCGGATATCTGCAGCAATTGCTGCTGTATGTCATTCTGTGGCATCAGTACACTCACCTAAACATTGCACTACAAATTTCGCCGCTCTTTCCGCCGAGCCGGAGGAAAATACCTGATTACAGGCTTTTCTCGCATCGGCATGCATGGTCTCTGAATAGACTATATCGGCCAGTTCTGTCAGAAGTTTATCGGGTTTTAACTCAGATGCATGCCCAAGATTAAAACACAAACCTGCCTGGCTAAACTGCATAGTTTCTTGCAATTCGCCAGCAGTCAGTGAGATCACTGCAGCCGGACACCCCAGATAGGCACACTCATACTTTGCCAGCCCACCACTGGTGATGCAAAAATCTGCCCAGACATAATGCTGATAAATATCAGAGCTTGCTGGCAACCATTCTACATTTGGACAGACACCGTCACCCTGATGACGCAACCCCAGGATACGGATTTTCAGCGTCGCATCCAACTGATGCAAAGCAGCCACAAGTTTCGGTGCTATGTCGTAGCAATCGCCACTACCAATCAATAGCAGTACTTTGTGTGGAGGCATGCTTTTCTGCAGTGGGCCAGAGCCCGGAAACGAGGGGTGTGGTAAATAATAACTGAGCCCCAGGGCCTGCGACCTAGCGCCTTTGCTTCGATAATCAAACCTGGGAGCAGCCAGAGTAAAGTTAAGCACGCCTGCCACTGGGTAGGACTCATGCAAACAAAAATCATCCAGTACCACGTAATGATGATGTTCAGGTAACTCTGATGGCTGGTAGTGATAACTGTCAACCACCACCTGGCTTCCTGGAGCCAGAGTAGCGGCTCGTTGACAAATGCTAAGCTGCGTGTGCTGTAACACTAGCTGGAAGGCTGCGGCAAACTGCCGGGCGGTTTGATGATAGCTGCCAATGAATACCACATCTCGCCCACGGCGCTGCAGTGCTTTGGCCAGCGCGGCACAACGCAAAAAATGCCCCATGCCACTGGTCGCATCGGCATCGCATAGCAGGAACACACAGTCAGTCTGGTATGCCATCACTTCACAGTTTTCATCAAACCAGGCAAATGCCTGAACAATACTTCAGCCAATTGCCAATCGTCTGGCGTATCAATATCATGCGCACGATAACGTGGAATGGTCATCCCTTGAACCATCTGCTCATAAAACGGCTTCTCGGACATCCAGGCTGCTGCAGTCCCAAGATAAAATTGTCCCACATCATGATAATAGCTATCACAGTCCTGAGTTCGGCTGTTCAAATATTCAGGTGCCTTCATCGCAAGACGGCCGGTCGAATCAAGGCTCAGTGCTCTGGATAAAGGATAGGTATAGGCGGTAACGGGCATGACAAAATCAGCAGAAGTTGCCTGAAGCTGCTGGACTGCTTCTCGCAGATCATCTGCTGTCGTAAACACTGCCGTCGGGTACAGGCAACAAATAAGCTCGTGGCCGGGCAAGCGCAATTCACTGATGGCGTGCTGAATCACCGGCACCGTTGCCGCCATATCATGAGCCAGGCTATCGGGCCGGATAAACGGAACCTCGGCCCCTTCTTCGCGTGCAACACTGGCAATTTCAGCATCATCGGTACTTACCAGTACGCGCTCAAATAAACCAGAGGCGAGTGCCATTCTCAATGGCCAGCTAATCATTGGTTGGCCGGCAAAAAGCCGGACATTCTTCCGCGGTATCCGCTTACTGCCCCCTCGCGCAGGTATAATTGCAATTGTCATAACATGCCAGAGCCAGTTGCCTCAAAAACCCCATGAAAAATTGCCAGCGCTTGTTCCTCAGTATAGACGCCACTCTTTACCAATGGCCAACTTTGCACTTCACTGCTATCGATAACCCGCTCATAGCCCGGCTGAAACTTAATCATGGCTGATTTGAAGCCTAATGCAGCCATCACAGCCAGTCTGTGTTGGCCTGCCGTAACCACAAAGCGGGCATCCTGCTGATGCTTCAAGACATAACCCCGGATGTACCCATCCGGTTTTAACTCCGGAGTATAGCCTTCCTGGCTGATAACCATAACCAGATTTCGGAGCCGTTTTAACTCGGCCAGCACTTGAGCATCGCTTTGTGGTCCAAACGCATGGCTATCCCAATCCGGGATCAAGGCAGCTTTACTTTGCCCGGCTTGCATGTCTTCGATGCTGTCGGAGCTATCAAACCAGGGCAACCAACTGACATAACGATCAAGTGGCATCTGTGATAAAACACCAATATCTGCGGTATAGCCTAGTTGCTGCCAAAGATCGCCAAAGCATGTTGGCTGACACGATTGATAATACTGGTACAAAGGCGCTTCCCGGTAATTAATAGGCCGAGAGCTTTGTATACACTCAAAAATGAAAGTCGCTGTCGCAGTAAAACGGTGCCAACCTACGCCTGGTGCATAGCGTTGCAAATCCTTGCTGCCGACGGCGGCGTCCAATGGGATATGGCACAATTTACTGACTGAGCTACGGATACTCTGAGTACTATCGGAAAGCTGCGGCCTTTTGAGTGGTGTCGATACCGAGCCCTTTTTGTGGTACACAATCAGCGGCCGGAAAGGCTCACTGACCGGTAAGTTGTTCTCAGACAAACCTACCAGTTGGCTGGTAAATAAAAAACCTTTTTCATACAGTAAATTGTCATAGTATTCTTTGGCAGATAGCGCATCATTCTCAGTGAAACCCTGTGCAGAACCATACTTCTCATAGATCAAGCAGGGCTGAAAGAATAATTGCAGGCTTGCTTTTTCAAACAGCTGAACAAAAAATGCTTCCGAATACGAGGTAGAAAACAGCTTTGCAAGTTGCTGATTAACGGATAAAAACAAAACAACATCTACCTCAGGCAAGGCTTTCAAATCATCAAGGGTAAGTGCATGCTGGCTGATCTCAGCGCTACTAAAGTTTTGCTGTTGGAACTGCCGGGCAGTATCCGCATACCCGGCATCGGCTTCAAACCCAACCGCGGCCAGGCCTAAAGCATCCAACTGGGCAGTAATCACCCCCTCGTTGCAACCAACATCAATTGCTGAACGAGCACTCTTGTCCAGATGCAAATTAATTAATGCAATATTTTGTTTCACGCCATTTGCTCTGGCTCCGAGCTGATAACTCATACTCTACTACCTGTGTGAAGGGTTATTGGAAGTAATGTGATACATCGACATCATCAAACTTCAGTGGTTGTTCAAGAAAGCTGTCGTGTCCCTGCAAGATACTCTCCTGCCAAATCGTACAAATGGTTTTGAATGCCTGCAAACACTCTGCTTCGTCGGAGGAAGCTGACGCTAAGATTTTGGTGAGCACACCACTAAAGTAATTGGCGCTGCCATAGAACAAGTAAAATATCAGGTTTTTCCTATCCGGAATTTTACTGCGTAAAAAGCGCCACTGCTCCTCAACAAAGCGCCGGGCGTCTTCCAGTGACTCTATTGGCTGCTCAAAAAAAGCCAGCCACTCGAAAACACTTTCTGAAAGGCTTAAAGTATCAATCGATGAAAAAACGCTATCTGCAAAAGGGCTTAAATCAGCAAAAAAGGCGTTTGCAATAAAATCCTCAATCTCCGTATCACGAACAAAATCAGTGCCAAGCAAAATGGATTCATAGCGTAAAGGAACAGCACCATCAATTGCTACCCCATTACTGCAGTTATACACCTCAATTTTATTGCTTGTTTTTGCAATCGCCTGTTCGATTAATTTTCGGGATACATCAAACTCTGGCTTAGTGAACACATAGGGTAAGAAGTTACCTTTTACCGGCATACCTCCACCATGCGTCTCTTTGTAGTTATACAGCTCGGTTCCATCCGATTTATAGTAAGAAGATAACTTTGAGTGATGATAATTTAAATCAGCATAGCCCAGGTCAACACCAAACAAGTACAAATACCTGAAACCAGCTTGTAAGACAAAGTTCACCACCAGGTTGCTCACCGTTGGGTATGCATAGCTCAGGGGCATAATTTTATAGCCCCCCTTCTCAATCGTTGATTGAAATAATAAGGTTGACGACTCTCCTGATTTAAAGCACAGCAAGACATCTTTAAACAAAGCTGCCGTATCAGGGTGAATGCCGTTGACACTGATAAGCCTGATTGATTTTAAATACTCTGGATCATTAACCTGGCTTATCCAATAGAAGGTTGACTTGTTTTGCTCAATCTCCGCATGAAAATCAGGCTTTATCCCTCGGGAATGCAATGATTTTAAGGCCGTACCACAACTTATCAATATCACCTGCTGCCGGTAGAGCTGGATGTACTCAATGGCATCATCAAGACTGGGTCCATTACCAATAATAAACACCGGCTTGGTTAAAAGTGATGCGCGCGAGTAGTCGTCGGCATGGAACTTCAAAAACTTATGGTGCTGCTTTAAGCTGTTATAAGTGTGCGAAATACCATACCTGGCATGATCATAGTACTCCCCCAATGCCAGCACAACACGTAGTTCTGAGCGTAAGTTAGAAATGGATTTTTGCATATCCGGATCAAAGTAAGAACTCAATAAATACGTATTAGCGATAGAATAAGCACCGACCTGATAGAACTGAGCCATCAAATCGTAAAAATAATTTGAACCATCACCACCAAGATTAAAGTAAATACGCCGATTGGATATATCCGCTTTTTGAATGATGTCAGACCAATCAATCACATGAAGACTTGCAAGGAAAAAGTCGAGATTCGGCTCACAAACATACAAATTTGTAATGCTATGCGAATCACATAATTGCTCTATATGCAGCCCAAGACCGATGCCAAAAATAATCATGGATTCAATGTCATCAGGCAAAGCGCTGGAGCCAGTCATAATATTCCGAATAACAGGCTGTGCTTTTTCAACCGCAGTAAAGTGAATGTAGTGACTTAGTTTTTTGGTAACCTTCTGCCCCAGAATAACATCATCCCTGAATGGGTTTTTCTCAAATGCATCAACCAGAAATTCAGATTCTTGCTTTGCATCATCATAAAACAGGGCATTACGCCGGCAATGCAGCAAGTTCGTTTGATCGCGATCATCTTTTACCAAACGCCAATTGATGGCCTTATAACTGGATATTTCTTTAAATACATGAGGATAATACTCCTCCAATGCTGCCAGGTTTTTTTCCAATAAGGATGGATTGGTGTAATCAGATGAGGCAAAATTTCCCAGGTTGCTATGGTTATGCTCAGGCAGGTTATTGAACAAAGCAGTATCGGGCAAAAATACCTGATACTTATTGGTCAAATGATCAGGCTGAGCGCTGTGGCCAAATGCAAAATGCATCACTTCGTCCATTACCGGATGAAAATAGTGCCGGTAAATATAGACTTTATCACCACTCAAAAGGGGGATCAGCTCGGCCAGATCTTCCGGTAAAGTGCTACCATCATTATCAAATTGCAAAAAAAGCTGAGTCCCGCTCTTCTCCGCAACCTGCAAAATACGTAGCCAATCAACCGCCTGCAATGAGCATTGCACCACATCCAATGAAGGTTCATAAACAACCAGATATTTCAGCTCAAGCTGTTCAAGCAGGTATTCCAACTGATACCCAAGCCCCAGACCAAACATAACAATGGCTTCAGCCTGGTGCTGGAGCGGCTCAGTCGGCCAGTGATCGTTCAAAGCATTGGAATGAAAATCTAAATAAGGCGCTGCGGCTAAAAAGGACCGCACCTCGTCGCGCATTTCCTGCTTTGGGGTTGTGCCATACCAGGTTCTTCCCGTGCTAAAGTCAACCATATTGATTTGCTCTGCAAGGGTGCCAAAAATGGAGAAGCGCTGGGATGTATGAGATGCAATGAGTTGCGGGATAGTCGGTATATAGTGGTTAAATGCTGAAATATTTTGCTTGTATCGTTGCTGGATTTCTACCGATACACTTTTTTCAATTGCTTTTTGTTTATCTTCATCCACACAAACCTGATGGTTTATATACTTTAGCATAAGGTTCCTGAGTATTATTTAGGAGTTATGGCCATAACTTTGCTTCGCTTTCTTACCCTTTTGAATGGAGAGTAACTCCGCACCAATGGTCGAACGTTGCTGATTGATGATTGTCATCATCTCGCGGAGATAGTCAAGGTTTTGCTGTAAATACTGAGAGTAGTCATCCAGCGGCTCAACCGCTGGTTGCCCTAGCAATGCATGCCAGTCGGCAAGGAGCTTTTGCAGTTGAGGCTCGGCTTCCTTTTCTTCCTGCAGCAAAGCCTTTATCTGAGCCTGAAAACTTTGCGCCTGTGCTTTCCTGGCTTCAAGAGATGACATGTTTTAACTACCAACGGCAATTTGTTGCCTCTGGGCCTGCAACTCATAGCCTTTTTCTCTATCTGCGACAGGAATTTGATCCCAGGCCCCTTTTATCGTTAATAACAACTCAACCACCTCATCCACTTTTTCGCTGCTTTTCTCGCGGCTGGCCAGGATCAAATGATTTAACATAAAGTCGTACAA
This sequence comes from Alkalimonas cellulosilytica, assembly GCF_036325985.1. NCBI lineage: Bacteria > Pseudomonadati > Pseudomonadota > Gammaproteobacteria > Alkalimonas > Alkalimonas cellulosilytica. The sequence continues at coordinate 4,392 of NZ_JAUHLI010000006.1, read as the reverse complement.
CGCATACAAGTTATCTGAAATGTCACCGGCGCTCATATCAAGCGAACCTTGCAACGCAGAAATAATGCTGATGGCTTTTGATAACGTAGCTGATTTACCAGCATAATCCTGCCGCTCAATGCAACCTTTGGCTTTTGCCATGTTTTCCAATGCACCTTGCATTAATAATTGAATGACCCGATGCGGATCGGCAACCGCCAAGTCATCTTTGATACCAACTGATTTGTAAGCCTTAATACCGTAACTCATAACGGACTCCTCTAATTCTGGTTTCGTGTCTGAGTTTTAAACCCAGGTAAATTAGCCAACTGAGCCGTCACAGTCGAAGCCATATTCTGCATGGATCCTAATAAGCCATCCAGTGCAGTATAACGGCTTCGCAAGGTTTGCTCGTAACTTTGCATATACCGATTTGCAGCTTCAAGATCTTTCGCATTTTTATCAATTTGTAGCCGCAAAGAGTTTTCTTTGCTTGCAATTATTCCGCCAGCTTGGGAAAACTGAGTAATGAATTTGTCCAGACTCTCACTCAGGCCATTGTCTCCTCCAAATAAGGAAGCAATCGCATCGTAATTCTCATCAAGGGCACGATTAAAACGCACTCGCCCGGAATCTCCGCCAAACTCGGTTGATGAAGAAATTTCAAGTTTGCCATCACTGTTAAATGTGATACCCATACTGTACAAGGTGGAAAGGCTATCATCCGCACCTTCAAAGGCAGATCCAAGTATACCGCGCAACTGGGCCATCATAGTTCGCGGCAAAGGATCACCGGATAAAGGACCTCCCTGAGCAGTCACCGTTTTACCGTCCGCTCCCAGAGTTCTGTGCTTTGTTAAGGCATTGATTTGATCAACCAGCTCGTTGTAGCTGGTAATGAAAGCATTTATTTTTTCTTCTGCGGCATCTTTGTCAGTACTGATGCTTAAGGCTGCATTGTTGTTGTCGGGAGTCACCGCACGCGCAGTTAAAGTGACATCCTGAATCACATTGCTAAAAACATTGCTGCTACTGGTTGCTTTAATACCATCAATTTCGATCTCAGCATCCTGCGCAATCTGGACGGCGGTTAAGCCTGGGCTGCCACCGGTCGGAACTGTCGAGATGGCATCCAGCTCTGCATTGTTATTGGTAACCTGTAAATCGTTGCCTTCACCAGTCACGTTTGAGCTCACCACCAGCTTGGTGCCAACCGCACCGCCAGCATTGATAAGGTTCACATTGACCCCAAAGTTATCGCTGGAGGCATTTATTTTTTGGCGTAGCTGATTCAACGTCATGCCTGCGGTGACTTCCACATCGAAGCTTTTACCATCGGCCGTAAACGTCAGAATACCATCGCTGGTACTTACTACATCACTGGCAGAAGCGAAAGCGCCATCAGCACTTTCAAAGCGACTACCAGCAGCCAGTTGATTTACTTTCACATCAAAACTACCAGGCACTGCATTGTTACTGGCGCTAGCCTCCAGATAGGTTTTGTTTTCGGTAGGCTGAGTAATAGTTGCAACTCTGGCATTGAGGTTATTGCCACCTAAGGCTTTTACAGCGGTCTGGAATGAAGAGAGAGCCGACTTCAGCCGGCCCACTCCTGACAACGAGGCTTCGAGAGTTGATTTTGTCTTATTAATACGGCCCAGCTTGCTATCACGCTCCACCTTTACCAGAGTACTTACCAGTTCCTCCAACGGCAAACCTGACGCTGAACCTAAAAAATTAATTTGCGACATAAATCACCTCTAGACTTTGCTATCCACCAGTAAACCAATGGAACGTCCCATTTCTTGCTGTAACCTCTTCACATCTTGTGCCACTTTTAACAGCTCTTCCGACGGAATTTGCCGAATAAGCTCTGAGGTCTTGAAATCAACCACTTTGATAACTTCGCGACCAGACGCATCATCAATCGAAAAGCTTAATGAGCGCTCTTGAATGGCAACAGCGTTGTTCATCACTTCAACTGCTTCGTCAAGTTCCTTGCGCGAGACTGACTCCGGCTTGGTGGCCTTGACCGGCTCAAGCGGAGCCAGACGCTCGTTTTGCTTTGATTCATTCTCAGCTTTAGAGCGAACCTCTGCACCTTCAACTGGCAGTATGGAGCTGGTTACCGATGAGCTGTTTAAGATCATACTGCTCATATCAGACTCCTTATCGGCACGCAGGGTGAAAACTTAAGTACGGTTTTCACCACCGCGTGTTATTAGTTTAACCTAATAACGACAAAGCTGCCTGCGGACGCTGGTTTGCCTGAGCCAACACAGTAGTACTGGTTTGCTGCAAGATCTGCGCTCGGGTCAGCTCTGCAGTTTCACGGGCAAAATCGGTATCCCGGATCCGGCTACGCGCACCAGACACGTTTTCAGAGATATTCGTTAAGTTACGAATGGTCGCCTGGAAACGGTTTTGGATCGCACCTAAATCAGCACGGGTACCATCAATGATGCCGATTGCGCTGTCAAGAATAGCCAGAGCTGCTGAAGCACCTCCCGTTGAAGATACGCTCAAACCATCCAGACCTAAAGAATCAACACCATAGCCATCGGTTCTTGATAAGGTGATGCGGATATTTTGCCCGGCATTTGCACCAACCAGGAAAGAAGCAGAATAAGTACCATCCAGCAAGTTTTGGGTACCAAACTGCGTTACCTCAGCAATACGGCTGATTTCTGTTAGCAATGCGGTCACTTCTTTTTGCAGCGCATTACGGTCGGCAGAACTGTTGATACCGTTCTGGGATTGAATGGCCAAGGTACGGATCCGCTGCAGTGCGTTGGTAATTTCATCCATCGCACCTTCTGCCACTTGCGCTACCGAAATACCATCATTAGCGTTACGAGCTGCCTGGTCCAGACCATTGATTTGGCTGGTCAGGCGATTCGAAATCTGCAAGCCGGCCGCATCATCTGCAGCGCTGTTAATCCGAAAGCCTGAAGACAGACGCTTAAATGCAACGTCCAGGTTATTGCCTGAATTAAACAACTGACGCTGAGCATTCAGCGATGAAGTATTGGTGTTTACGTATAAAGCCATGAGTCACTCCTTAGTTCAGGCAAGGTTCTGCAAAACCTGATCGCCTTCAACTATTTGTTTTACTAAACGGTTTCGGTAATAGACTACCTACGCTCCGTGAATTGAGCCAAGCTGCAACTTGGCTTAACCTAGTTATCGGCAACAGTGATAAGAACTTTAGAAAAAAAATTATTTTTTTTAGCGGCGGGGTTCCGAGCCTTAAAATACCTGGCTTTAGTACTGAAAAAAGAAAAACCACCCCGCAAGGTGGCTAATAAAAGAGAGCAAGGTTCGAGTCACTCCAAAAAGCTAAAAATACCTTGCCAAGGACTTGATTAGTAAGCACGGCCTGACTGCAATCAATGGTGCTTTTTGTAATTTATCTCTCTGCCAAACCACCTGCTGCTACCTTAAGCCAATACAGTCAATGCCGCCTGCGGTCTCTGATTTGCCTGCGCTAGCACAGCTGTGCTGCTCTCCTGGATAATCTGAACTCGTGTCAGCTCAGTCGTTTCTTTCGCATAATCAGTATCTTTAATGCGGCTGCGGGATGCAGACACATTCTCACTGATATTGCTTAAGTTTTTTATCGTAGAGAAGAGAGAATTCTGGATAGCGCCATAATCTGTTCTCGCTTGGTCAAGCTGCATTAATGCAGCATCAATTCCATTTAACACATCCTCCGTGCTGTCATTCACAAGACTGAGGCCATCCAGGTTTAGGCCAGCTGCATCGGTTTGATAGCTGGCGCCAAGCTCAATACTTAACTTCTGTCCGGCATTAGCACCAATCATAAACTCCAAAGTACCTGCACTTCCATCCAACAAGCGGATCCCTGCAAACTCGGACTTTTGTGCAATTGAGTTGATAGCCTGGCGTAACTGATCAAACTCTTGCTGCAAGGCTTCTAAATCAGCTTCAGAATTCACACCATTATCTGCCTGTATTGCTAAGACCCTCATCCGGTGAAGTGAATGAGTGGCTTCTTCCATTGCTCCATCGGTGACCTGCACCAAAGAAATTGCATCAGTAGCATTGCGTACAGCCTGATTAAGACCTGACACCTGATTCGTTAACCGGCCACTGATCACCAGCCCTGCCGCATCATCGGCTGCCCGATTAATACGATAGCCAGAACTAAGCTTCTCAAAGGTTGCATTTAACCCTGAAGTTGCATTGCTCAACAATCGCTGCGAACTAAGCGAAGATTGATTGGAGTTCACCACCAAAGCCATTGCTCGACCCCTGTATAAAAACCATCGTCAGTGCATCCGTTTGCGTATCAAAATGTATTGGCTTGCTGGAGAGATCATAAAAGCGAAGTCTCTCCATTACCAAGCCATTACTTGCTGTTACTGCAGCAGACTTAAAGCTGCCTGAGGC